>NZ_ALOW01000016.1:0-47780 GCF_000292385.1 Acinetobacter sp. GG2 | reverse complement strand
GGATTAAGATCCCTTTGCAAGGGGTATTTCAGCCTTTTTCTATTGAGTGCCGTTTTTTTCTGCTATTTTGCAAAAAAAGTGATATATATGGCTTTTTTTTAGGCATTTTCACCACTTTTATTAATTTCTATTTTGGAAAAATACAGTTTACCTTAGATTTTTGATGTCTTTTTATAGAGCTCATAGACATATATATCATTTTCGGTTCCAAAGATTCCAAAGATTCCAAAGATTCCAAAGATTCCAAAGATTCCAAAGATTCCAAAGATTCCAAAGATTCCAAAGAAACAATAGAGTAAATACTCTATTTCAACCTATATTTCTTCTTATTTTTAAATTAGTTCTTTTATCATTAATTATGTTTAGTGGGTTCCACGTGGAACGTTTAATTGATTTTATGATCCAGAAATAAAAAAAGCAGGATTACTCCTGCTTTTTATCACTACACAACATTCTTAGTCAGTGAATGTTACTCGTGCAATTGCTTTTTTACCTGACTGAATAATGAAAGTACCGTTTTCTTTTACAGAGAAACCTGCATCAACAGCATTCCAGTCAACTTTTACTGCACCGCGAGCTACCGCATCTTTTGCAGCTGCTGCATTTGGATTTAGGCCTGCTACACGTAAAATCGTGGCAATAAAGATTTCTCCACCAAACTCGCCACGCGAAATAGTCACTTCAGGTGTATCTTCAGGTACTTCACCTTCTGTAATACGGTTACCAGCACTTTTATGAGCATTAGCAGCTGCTTCTGCATCATGGAAGCGTTCAACTAGCTCAAGCGCGAGAATACGTTTTACTTCCTGCGGATTACGACCTGCAGCAATTTCATCTAATAAAGCTTTGATCTCATCGAGAGATTTAAAACTTAATAAATCGAAATAGCGTTCGATTAAAGAGTCAGGCATTGATAATACTTTTTGGTACATTGCCCCTGGTGTATCAAATACACCAATATAGTTACCTAAGGATTTAGACATTTTATTTACGCCATCTAGACCTTCTAGAATCGGCACAGTGATACATACTTGTGATTCTTGGCCATAACGGCTTTGTAAGGTACGACCCATAAGTAAGTTAAAGGTCTGGTCTGTTCCGCCTAACTCAACGTCAGCTTCAAGTGCAATTGAGTCATAACCTTGAACTAGAGGATATAAAAACTCATGAATTGCAATCGGCTGATGGTTGCTATAACGCTTAGTAAAGTCATCACGTTCTAACATACGAGACACAGTTTGCTGGCTTGCTAATTGAATAAGGTCAGCAGCAGACTTTTGATTAAACCATTCTGAGTTAAAACGTACTTTTGTTTTATTTGGATCTAATATTTTGAAAACTTGTTCTTGATAAGTTTTAGCGTTAGCTTCTACTTGTTCACGTGACAACGGTGGACGCGTTGCGCTTTTACCAGTTGGGTCACCGATCATCGCTGTATAGTCACCAATTAAGAAGGTAACTTCATGGCCCAAGTCTTGGAACGTTTTTAGTTTGTTAATAAGAACCGTATGTCCTAAATGTAAATCTGGTGCAGTAGGGTCAAAACCAGCTTTAATTTTAAGAGGACGATTCTCTTTAAGCTTTTTCAGTAAATCTTCTTCTGAAATAATTTCGTGCGTGCCTCGTTGGATGAGGGCAAGCTGTTCTTCGGCGGGCAAGAAATTTGACATCACAAAACCTAAACACATCAGTTATTCAATTTGTGCGATATACTAACATTTTTTCAGCGTCTTGCAGGGGAAGTTGCATATGAGCGCAATCTATATCGGCGTAATGACTGGCACTAGTATGGATGGTGTAGATATTGTTGCGGCTTCATTTGAGCCACTACAGCTTCATGCCACTCTTACAGTTCCATTCGAACCCGAGTTACGTGATGAGCTTATGGGATTAACTTTACCCGATGACAATGAAATTGACCGCATGGGTAAAGCCGATGTTGCCCTAGCCAAAATGATTGGTCACGGGATTAATAGCTTAATTGAAAAGCATCAATTAGACCGTAGCCAAATTAAAGCGATTGGTTCACATGGGCAAACTATTCGTCATCGTCCAGAGCATGGCTTTACGTTACAAATTGGCGATCCAAACATCATTACTGAAATTACTCAGATTCCGGTTGTTTCTGATTTCCGTCGTAGAGATATGGCTGCAGGCGGACAAGGTGCTCCATTAGTTCCAGCTTTTCATCAGGCATTATTTCAACATCCAAGCATTCATCGTGTGATTTTGAATTTAGGTGGCATTGCCAATGTAAGTATGTTGCCTGCCAATAATCCTGACGGCGTATTTGGGTTTGATACGGGGCCTGCGAATATTTTGATGGATGCATGGTGTCATCGCCACACGGGTCATCCATATGATGAAAATGGTGATTGGGCTGCTTATGGTCATCCTATCCGCTCTTTACTCGATCGTCTCCATGCGCATGAGTATTTTTCTAAAGAACCACCTAAGAGCACAGGACGTGAAGACTTCAATATTGACTGGCTAGATGATCAGTTAATTGATTGGCGTAATGATTTAACTTACGATGAGTTAGAAGATACACCTGAAAATATCCAAGCAACTTTATTAAAGCTTACTGTGCGTGCCATTCAAAAAGCGATTTATCGCTCTGAGATGGAAACAGGTGAAGTATATGTATGTGGTGGTGGTGCTTATAACTCTTATTTGTTAGAGCAATTACGTTGGCGTTTACGTAAACATAATTGGTCTGTTCAACCTACAGATGTTTTAGGGCTCTCCCCTACTTGGGTGGAGGCTACCGCATTTGCATGGTTAGCTATGCGTTTTGTAAATGGTTTAAGTGGTAATTTGCCAGCGGTAACAGGTGCTTCGAATTTTAGAATTCTAGGAACAATCACAGCGGTATAAGATTTTTTATAAGTTCTTTTACCTAGATTCGACCTCATAACACATTTACTGACCCGAAATGCTGTTATGTAAATAGACATAAAAACTCATGATAAATGCCGACAAAAATAATTTAAGGCATGTTGTTATGGATTTGACCAATCGTATTCATCAATACACTCGTGGGGCTTGGACATTCGATGTGATTGATTCAGGCCCTATAGATGGTCCTCTCGTTGTTTTATTGCATGGTTTTCCAGAAACTGCCCATAGTTGGGAGCAAACTTCTGAACTATTGCATCAGCATGGATTTAGAACGCTTGCGATTCATCAACGTGGTTATAGTTTAAATGCTAGGCCTCAAAGCCGATTTGAGTATTCTCTGAGTGAACTTGTAGAAGATGTGGCAAGCTTTATTAAACAAATTGGTCAACCAGTTTATTTAATTGGGCACGACTGGGGTTCTGTAATTGCGTCTAGTGTAGCCATGAAGTATCCACAATATATTCAACATCTCACTTTAGTTTCTGTACCTCATCAAGCCGCATTTTTAAAAGCTTGTTTAAGCAGTAGACAACTTTTTAAATCTTATTATTTTGCAATTTTTCAGCTACCGATTCTGCCCGAACTTTTATTTAAAAAGATACCGAAATTAGGCCGTAAGTTTCTAAAGTCATCAGGCATGACTGAACAACAAATTGAAATATTCGAAACTGAATTTATAAAAGAAAATAGATTAACAACGGCGTTAAATTGGTATCGAGGATTTTTCTGGGATAAAGCTCGGAATTCGCTTAAAGCCATAGATGTTCCAACGTTGTTTATTTGGGGTAAGCATGATATTGCCGTTACAGAAAAAAGTGCCGAGCTAAACTCACATTATTTTAAAAATAGTTATGACGCAGTTTTTATGGATGCATCGCATTGGATTCCATATCAAAATGCACCAGAACTCGTGCAATATTTTTTAGAATCTGTCCGTGAAGAGTAAAGATATAGGCAATAAAAAACCTCTCAAAATAGAGAGGTTTTTTAAATTTTAAAATTCTTTTAAATCGAGAAAGATGAACCGCAACCACATGTTGTTGTTGCATTCGGGTTTTGTACGATAAAACGTGAACCTTCAAGGCCTTCTACATAGTCAACTACTGAACCAATAAGGTATTGGTAGCTAAGTGAGTCAACCAGCATTTTTACATCGCCATTTACGAATTCTGCGTCATCTTCATTTACGCTTTCAGCAAAATTGAAGCCATACGAAAACCCTGAACATCCACCACCTGTTACATATACACGTAACATGAGATCGTCATTCCCTTCACTATCACGGAGTTGGCGTACCTTATTGGCAGCATTATCTGTCAAAACTAGAGCTTGGGCATTCATGATGATGGTTCCTCGGATTTTGCTGTGCCTTTCAAAATAAAAAAGACCCTATATTGAGTATAGCATAATCAATATAGGGTCTGTCTTCGAAGTTTAAAGCGAATCTTGAGTATTTTTATCAAGATTATTTGTAATTCTCATCTTGTAAGCCGCATTCGAAGTTTTTCGCATCTTGTTTACAACGGAATTGCCATAATAATTTCATCATCCGTTTATCATAAACACCACGCTTTGTAAGATTAATTCGTGATTCACGCATAAGCTTTTGATAGCCCGGTTTATCAGCAGCAGGAACATCCATCCAGTATTTTTGTGGAATATCTGCTTTCATTTTTCCTAAAATAGTAAAGGCACGAGGCAGCTGACCTGCCACCCATTCTCTAGATTTCTGACCAAATCCAGCTGGGAATTTATCTGGACGGATAATAATATTTCCAGTTACCTGTAAGATTGGATAGTTAACGATTGCTCCTTTCGTACCTAAGCCTTTTTGTAGCTCTAAAGGTTTAAATGCTGCTGCTGGTGCACCAATAATATCGACCTGATGGTTATTAAATTTAGCGCCAAAGTTAGTCACATCAGCACTTACAGCCTGTGCTCCTACCTGCTGAACCATAATCTTTTGCGCTTCATCGTAATCTAGTACAGCAATTTTTTTACCTGCAGCTTTCGCTACTGTATTAATGCTACGGTCGTTTACTAAAAGGTAAGCATCTCCTACGGGAATAACACCAACAACCTCATAGCGGCCATTAACCATATATTTACTAAAAGTAGGACTCGCTAAACCTTGCATTATTTTTACAGCAAGCTTGAGGTCAGGAATCGCACCAATAGCATCTAATGATCCTGTAAATGAGTTGAATTGACGCCCGCGCATACCTGATACGCTAATGCCGTCACATTTACCCGCTTTAAAATCTTCAGCAATCACTGCTTCATTCTGGTTTACTTTTAGTTCGATATCAGCTCCCCAGTTTTTAGCGGCAAGTTGATAATCTTTCATGAGTGCATAAACGTCGCCATTTTTTCCAACGAAGTCAAAAACACATACCGTTTGTTTAGCCTGAACTGCAAAAGAAACGGTGGTAAGTCCCATAGCAAGTAATAGCGTTTTGGAAAATTGCATATTCGTTGTTCCTTTCCTTGTGGAGTTTTTGTTTTTCGATACCAAGAAATTTCATACCGATCAGGTATGAGTCGGATAGGCTTCATATAAAAATCATGTTGGAATATTTTTATAGACCGAATTTGCTTTTATGATTTTACTTCCATGAAAAATAGATAGTGACTGACCTACCTATTAGCAATTATTTTTAATCACTCAAGTCCTTGATCCATTTTTATACCTTCATGTTTCCTTATGAAGTTTTTATCTAAATTTAGCTTAACGTCTTTCTAACTATCCACAATGGCTGAATTGACAGCCTATATAAAGTAAAAAAGCCTAGAACTAAGTCTAGGCTTTTAAGATCAATATGAATTATTCACCAGCCATTGAACATTCAAAGTTAGCTTTGTCTACAGAACAACGTGCTTTTTTCAATACAGACATCATACCCGCATCGTAAATACCACGTTTCGTTAAGTCCATACGACCATCACGTAACATTTTTTGGTACTTAAGTTTGTCTTCAGCACTTAGGTTCATTTTGTATTTACCCGGAATCTGTGCTTCTAGGCGGTTAATCATTGCAAAGTTTTTAGGTAATTGTTTTACGAACCAATCACGAGATTTTTGACCAAAGCCCGCTGGGAATTTATCTGCACGTAATACAAGGTCAGCAGTTACGTGTAAAACTGGGAAGTTCCACATTACACCGTTTGCACCTAAACCTTTGTTTAGTTCTAATGGTTTGTATGCATAAGCAGGCGCACCTACCATATCTACCTGACCATTATTAAATTTAGCAGCAAAGTTTGAAATATCAGAAAGAACTGCCTGAGCACCTACACGCTGCACCATAATTTTTTGTGCATCGTCATAGCCTAATACGGCGAATTTTTTACCCGCAGCTTTTTCAACAGAGTTGATGTTTTTGTCACGTACGAAAATAAATGCTGAACCTAGCGGAGAGATACCAGCAACTTCGTATTTTTTACCACCAAGGTTAGTTGTCATTTTTGCAGCATTACGTGCATCTAATACATAGGTAATAGCACGCTGTGCGATTTGGTTGTTAGGAACACCACCAAGCGAGTCGATTGATCCTGCGAATTTGTTATATTGGCGTGCACGCATAGCAGTCATTGCTACAGCATCACATTTACCAGCTTTAAAATCATTATCTGCAACAGCCTCGTCCTGACGAGGAACTAAGTTAATTTCAGTACCCCAGCCTTTTGCAGCTAGAGCCCATTCTTCCATCATTTTATATGAGTCGCCTGCTTTTCCTAAGAGGTCGAATACACACACGGTACTCGCTGCTTGTGCTGAAGCAGAAAAACCAACAACAGAAGCGGCAGCCATAGCAAGTACGATTTTTTTCATTTTCTTCATCCTTCCACGGAATAGATTTTTTGTTTGAAGTTTCCTTTCAAACACAGATATTAATCATGTTTTTTAGAAAAAAATAGAGCTTTTACTCAAATATTTTTATCTGATTGGATCATTGTTTGTTCTATTTAAATTATTTATTAGAAGTAAAAATCTCTAATTTTCCGTAAGTTACTTTTTATATTCACAATTTTCATACCCATATTCAGCTTTGAAATATGTGTAGCGATTTTGTGATTAAAAAACAAACTACTCATCATTGAGCGTACATTCAAAATTAGTACGTTCAATCGTACAACGTGCACGCTTCAGCACACTCATCATGGTCGCATCATAGACACCTTGCTTGGTTAATTTGAGCCGTCCTTCACGCAATATTTTTTGATATTTCAGCTTATCCTCAGCTGAAAAATTTAATTTAATTCTAGGCGGTACCCCTGCTTCCAACTGTTTTACCATATTGAAGTTTTGCGGTAACTGTTTAATAAACCATTCACGAGACTTGATTCCAAAGTTGGCTGGAAATCTATCATTTCTTGTTATTAAATCCCCTGTAACGTTAACAACAGGAAAAGTGAACATCGCTCCATTCGTTCCTACGCCTTTACCAATTTCTAAGGGTTTATAAGCATAAGCAGGTGCGGCAATTGCTTCGACTTGGCCACTATTAAACTTTTTCACAAAATCGGTAATTTCCGATGGAATAGGATGTGCACCGACACTTTCAACCATAATTTTTTGCGCTGCGTCATACTGTAAAATAGCAAATTTAGTACCACGTACTTTTTCAATTGAGTTCAGGCTTTTATCTCTTACAAACAAATAAGCCAAACCAATCTGTACAATACCCACAACCTCGTAGTTTGTTCCATTTTGTGTAGTTACCATGCGATGTCTATTACGCTGATCTAAAACGTAACTAATTGCCTTTTGAGCAATTGCATTACTGGTCACACTACCAATCGCATCAATCGAACCTGCAAATTTATTATAATTTCTTGCTCGCATAGAGGTCATATAAGCTGCGTCACATTTTCCCTCTCGCAATCTACGATCTACCAAAGCTTCATCTTGAAATGGAATTAAAGTAATGTCAGCTTGCCAACTTTTGGCTGCAAGCGCCCACTCTTCCATCATTTTGTAGGATTCACCTGATTTTCCCAATAAATCGAATACACATACATTTTGCCCAGCATGTGCTGTTCCCATAGCACAGCAAAATACTGTACCAATTATCCCCAATCCTTTTTTCATTTGACTTTCCTTAGTCTAGTTTTATTAGGAGTTCATTTATCAACCAAGTTTTAAATTGTTTTTATTTTAGCCATATTTTTTAAAAAGTGGTCTATCTCGTTAAAAATTTAGATATTTTCAGACGAATAGCTTAAATAGAGATTAGGTTAAGCTATGCAATCCCAGCATTTATAAACTAAAACTGCTAAAACTTTGTCTTCACGGTCAGTTCTCTTTAAAATACAGCATCCCTAACTCACCTCGATAAAACAAGATGATTCAATTTGACCAAGTTTCTTTACGCCGCGGTGGACGTGTTCTATTTCAAAAAGCATCTATGCAATTACACCCAGGTTGGAAGATTGGTCTGACTGGGGTCAATGGAGCAGGTAAATCAACTTTATTTGCAGCGTTACTTGGAAGTTTAAGCGCAGATGAAGGTTCGCTTACTCGTCCTTCAGGCTGGACTGTTGCGCATATGGCACAAGAAGTAAAAGCTTTGGATATGCCAGCAATTGATTTTGTTCTTTCAGGTGATGAAGAGTTTTGGGATATTCAAAATAAGCTTGCTCATCCAGATCAACTAAGTGACTTTGAGTTAGCTAAATTACATGGTCGTTTTGATGAAATTCATGGTTATTCAGCACCATCTAAAGCTGCACAGCTCATGGCGGGCTTAGGTTTCCTAGAGAATCAATTGCGTTTGAACGTTGAGAGTTTCTCTGGTGGATGGCGTATGCGCTTAAACTTGGCGCGTACCCTTATGAGTCGTTCCGATTTATTATTACTAGACGAACCAACCAACCACTTAGACTTAGATGCAATTTTGTGGTTAGAAGACTGGCTTAAAGCCTATGAAGGTACCCTCATCCTCATTTCACATGACCGCGACTTTTTAGATGCGATTACAGATCATATTCTCCATATTGAGAATCAGGAACTCACGCTTTATACGGGTAACTATTCAACATTTGAAACAACTCGAAGTGAACGTTTAGCACAACAACAACAAGCTTTTGAGAAGCAGCAAGAAACACGTGCTCACCTACAAAAATTTATTGATCGTTTCAAAGCAAAAGCGACTAAAGCTCGTCAGGCACAAAGTCGTATTAAACAACTTGAGCGTATGCAACAACTCGCACCCGCTCATGTCGATACGCCGTTTACTTTTAGTTTCCGTGAACCGACAAAAATGAGTTCACCTTTGCTGACCTTAGACAATGCCAGCATAGGTTATGGCGATAAACAAATCGCTGAAAAAATTAGACTTCAAATTACACCAAACTCGCGTATTGGTTTACTCGGTATGAATGGCGCAGGTAAATCAACATTAATTAAGAGCTTGGTGGGTGATTTACCACTTTTAGCAGGTGAACGTAAAGCTTCCGAGTTACTTAACATTGGTTACTTTGCGCAGCACCAGATGGATGCTTTAGATGGTCACGCTAGCCCAATGTTACAGCTTGCCCGTATAGCAGATAAACAAATTAGTGAAGCCACCCTACGCTCTTTCTTAGGTAGTTTCGGCTTCAGTGGTGAACGTATGGATACACCATGTGAAAGCTTTTCTGGTGGAGAGCGCGCTCGTTTGGCTCTGGCACTCATTGTATGGCAGCGTCCAAATGTTTTAATTCTTGATGAACCAACGAACCATTTAGATCTTGATATGCGACATGCGCTGAGCATGGCTTTACAAGATTTTGAAGGTGCTGTCGTACTGGTTTCCCATGAACGTCAGCTTATTGCCAGTGTGTGTGATGAGCTTCTTTTAGTACACGGCGGTAAATGTACCGAGTTTGAAGGTGATTTACAGGATTATGCTAAATGGCTACGTGAAGCCCGTCAGCAACAAATTAATGCTCAAACTGCAGTAGCACAAAATAACTCGTCCTCTACCACTTCTGCCCCAGCTAAAATCGATAAAGAAGCACAGCGTAAAGAAGCCGCGCGTCGTCGTGAACAAACTCGACCTATTCGTAAAAATATTGAAAAAGTTGAATCTCAAATTGAAAAGCTACAGCCACTGCTTGCTAAGATTGAAGAAGCTTTAGCGGATAGCTCACTATATGAAGCTGCACGTAAAGATGATTTGCTTAAGCTGATGAATGAACAAACTGAACTGAAAGCTAAACTTGAGCAATATGAAGAGCAACTTTTAGAACTTATGATGGAACTTGAGGAAATGGAAGCCTCTTTCGAGAACTAAGTTCTTGCCTGTACTGGTATTTTTTAAATAGCAGTACAGGCTTTTAGTTCAAATAAGAGCTTTATTTGCGCTACTTTATAAAAATGTGAATGACTTCGAATAATATTTCATTCAGCTGTTAAATTTTTGAGATAGATTCAAATTTGATAACATATAAAACTTAAGCTACATCTTAAGGGTTGCCATACACAGATAATTTAACTAAATTCTGTAACTTCGTTTTTACCCTTGTTTAGTAGGTATTTAATTCGGGATCAGACAAACTGAATGAATTTTATTGATTTTATTACTAATTTTGAACATTTTTTACCTATTTTAATTCAGGAGTATGGCGCATGGGTCTATGCCATCCTCTTTTTGATTATTTTTTCTGAAACAGCTTTTGTATTTATGTTCTTTTTACCTGGGGACAGTTTACTTCTAACCGTTGGTGCTTTGTGTTCAGTGATTGAAATGATGCATCTAGGTTACATGATTACTTTGCTGACTGTAGCTGCAACGCTTGGCTATATTGTGAACTATTCTATCGGTCGTCATTTTGGTAACAGAATTTTTGAAGCAAAATCACGTTTTATTAAGAAAGAGTATTTAAATAAAACCAACCGTTATTTCTTACAACACGGCGGCAAAACTATTCTTCTGGCACGCTTTATTCCTTTTGCACGTTCTTTTGCACCATTAGCTGCAGGCTCTAGCAATATGAGTTATGGAAAATTTTTGATCTATAATGTCGCTGGAGCTATTTTGTGGATCTGCATTCTATTAACAGCTGGATATTTATTTGGCCATGCGCTCATTCAGGTTACAGACTTAGTAGAAAATTGATCTTTTTAGGTTTAATACACTGAAATAGACCAAAAAATAAAGGGAATGAATCAATCATTCCCTTTATTTTATTTAGATCAAAATGAATCTATCTAAATTTTTTGTGGTTTTCATTACGGATATTAACTAGATTAATTGCTTCTGATTTTGCTTGGTCTAATTGACCCTTATCAACCAATACAGTAACTCGATCAATTTCAGCAACCAACTGATCTAAACCCGCTTGATATTGTTTTACCTGTACATTTTCCGGCGGTAAACCCTCCAACTTATGAGGTAAAGATTTTTTTGATGATAATGCTGCCTGACGCATAATCACAAGCTGCTGTTTTGCGTTATTGAGATCTTTCGCTTCAGCAAAGGCTTTTGTGCTCTTTGCTAAAGTTTTCATGTCGGCTTCCAAGTCAGCTGCAAATGCAGAATGACTCACTAAAGCCACACATGAAATCAGCATACTTGCTAAAATTTTTTGACTCATCATCTTCTCTCCCTAGACTGATTTAGAATCTAGCTATCAATTAAGCATCAATATCTGCATTTAATGCATTTTCTTCAATGAAAGCACGACGTGGTTCAACGTCATCACCCATTAAGCATGAGAACATACGGTCTGCTTCGATTGCATCATCAATAGTCACCTGTAACATATTACGGTTTTCAGGGTCCATTGTGGTTTCCCAAAGCTGTTCAGCATTCATCTCGCCCAGACCTTTATAGCGCTGAATCATCATTCCACGACGTGAGTCTTGCAAAATGTGCTGCCATACTTGATGGAAGTTAGCCACTTGAATACGGCGATCACCTTTCTGTAAATATGCACCGTCTTCAATCAATTTGAACCAACTCTTCGAGTTCTTCAATAAACGAGCATATTCTGCTGAATTTAGTAAGCCAGCATCAAGTAAGTAAGCATGTGGTAAGTTATGAACATACACTGTCACACGTGGCCAATAATGCGCAGTTTTCTCACCCTGAGCATTTTCACGCTCAAAGGTTTCCAGTGTAATTTCTGGACGCAAACTTGGCTGTAGTCGTTGAATAGCTTCACGTACTTGATCAGCCCATTGTTGTACATAAGCTTGATCATGATTCTGGTCAGCTTTAAACGCTTCCATTTCAAGTAATGCATCAAGTAAGCTCGCTGGATAACGCAATGTTAAACGCTGTAGGCTCTTTTGTGAAACTTGATAGTCCTGAATCACTTTTGCCAATGCTTCGCCTGTAATCGCAGGTGCTTCAGCACTAATATGTAAAGCAAGCTCATCAATCGCATTTGAAATTAAGTATGTTTCTAATGCATCGTTATCTTTGATGTATTGCTCTTGCTTACCTTTTTTCAGCTTATACAAAGGTGGCTGTGCAATATAGATATGACCACGTTCAACCAACTCAGGCATTTGACGGAAGAAGAACGTTAATAACAATGTACGGATGTGCGAGCCATCGACGTCGGCATCGGTCATGATGATAATTTTATGATAACGAAGCTTGTCAGGATTATATTCTTCACGGCCAATACCACAGCCAAGTGCTGTAATTAATGTACCTACTTCCTGACTCGAAATCATTTTGTCAAAGCGAGCACGTTCAACGTTCAAGATCTTACCTTTCAAAGGTAAAATAGCCTGCATTTTACGGTTACGACCTTGCTTGGCACTACCACCCGCAGAGTCACCCTCGACAAGATATAATTCAGAAAGTGCTGGGTCTTTTTCCTGACAGTCAGCTAATTTACCTGGTAAACCAGCGATATCTAACGCGCTCTTACGGCGTGTCATTTCACGTGCCTTACGCGCAGCATCACGTGCACGTGCAGCGTCAATAATCTTTCCAGCAATCGATTTTGCAGCTTGTGGGTTTTCTAATAAGTAAGCAGAGAACTCTTTGTTCATTGCTTGCTCAACCGCCGGTTTTACTTCACTTGATACCAATTTTTCTTTCGTTTGAGACGAAAACTTTGGATCAGGAACTTTAACCGAAATAATCGCCGTTAAACCTTCACGCGCATCATCACCAGTCACATTGACTTTCTCTTTCTTGAGAATGTTTTCATTTTCAAGATACTGGTTTAAGCCACGTGTTAAAGCAGCACGGAAACCTGCTAAGTGCGTACCACCATCTTTTTGCGGAATGTTGTTTGTGAAACAACGAACGTTTTCTTGATAACTTTCATTCCACTGCAATGCAACTTCTACACCAATACCACTTTCGGTATCTGCGGTGAAATGGAAGATCTCATTGAGATGAGTTTTACCTTCGTTAATGTATTTTACAAACTCAGATAAACCACCTTCGTAGTCATATACATGCTCAAGATTAATACGCTCATCACGTAAAACAATGCGCACGCCCGCATTTAAGAAAGAAAGCTCACGTAAACGACGCGCTAAAATTTCAACGTTAAAAATGGTTTGACTAAAAGTTAGTTCACTTGGCCAGAAACGTACAGTTGTACCACTACTATCCGTTTCACCAATCACACGTAAAGGATATTGCGGATCGCCGTGTTGATATTCTTGCTCATGAACTTGGCCAGCACGATTAATAATTAAATGCAATTTACTTGAAAGTGCGTTTACAACTGAAACACCTACCCCGTGTAAACCGCCTGAAACTTTATAGCTGTTGTCATCGAACTTACCACCTGCGTGCAGAATAGTAAGAATTACTTCGGCTGCAGAAACACCTTCTTCAGGGTGAATATCAGTTGGAATACCACGACCATTATCTGAAACACTCACAGATTCATCTTCGTGAATCGTAACAATGATTTCATCACAGTGGCCAGCTAAGGCTTCATCGATTGCGTTATCGACAACCTCGAATACCATATGGTGTAAACCGGTACCGTCGTCTGTATCCCCAATATACATGCCCGGACGTTTACGAACTGCATCTAATCCACGTAATACTTTAATACTAGAGGAATCATAAGCCTTTTCATTGGTTTGTTCTGTTTGAGAGGCTGATTGAGACTCTGAACTCATGGTTTCTCCCTAGCAAATATAGGTTTATTCAAAGATGGGTAACATCAAAAAATTATGGTGAAGCAAGACTAACTTGACCGGATTCAACATTGAATAATTGATATGAAATGGACAGATCATGTAAGTGTTTTTTTACCGAAGCATGATCTAAAGTTGTCATAAAAACCTGGCTACCAAGTTGGCTTAATCGTTCAATTAAACGTTGTTGTGCGGTTAAGTCTAATTCTGCTGTCAGATCATCTAATAATACCACAGTTTCCTTATTACTCGCATGCAACATTGCAATTTGTGACAGTTTTAAAGCAATAATCAGGAGTTTTTTCTGACCTCTTGATAAAACATCATCTGCGTGTCCAAAGGGTGTTTTTAAGCGCAAATCAGCTCGATGTGGACCATACTCTGTATAACGTCTTTCAATGTCTTTTTGATGCTGATTTAACAAGTCTTGCATGAGTCCCTGCTCAGTATGAAAACCTGGGCTATATTCCAGTTCAATCTCTAAATCAGGCAGCAATTGACTTAAGTCATTTTGAAAATAAACATTCCATTGTTCTACGATGCTTAAACGCTGAGAGTGCAAAATTTCACCATAATCACTCAACATTTTGTTCCACGGCTCTAAATCAGCCAAAGAAAGATTGCGTCTTGTTTTGAGTAAGGTATTTCGCTGTTTTAATGCACGGGAGTAGTATTGCCATGCAAAATAAAATTCAGGTTCCACGTGGAACATCAGCCAATCTAGAAGCTGACGTCTTGGCTTAGCGCCATGATCAATAATATCTGTACTTTGGGGGTCAATATGCTGTAAAGGAAGTAATTTGGCGAGCTGACCTTGTGTTGCCACCGTATCGCCATTCACTTTCATCAACTGCTCACCAGAAGCAAGTTTCTGCATACCGATTTTTTCAGTCACCGATTGAGCAAATACAATCGCGTCGTCAGCTTCATATTGAATATAATTCTTTGGAATATGTGTACGAAATGAACGACCTGTTGCAAGCAAATGAATTGCTTCCAGAATTGAAGTTTTTCCTGAACCGTTGGCGCCATAAAAAACATTAAACGGTTGCAAACCATGGAGTGCAACCGTTTTTAAATTACGCACACGTTCTATGTTTAAACGCGTAAGATGCATAGAATTAAACCAAATTAAACACGCATCGGCATAACAACGTAAGTCTGATCAGGGTGAGCTGGATCTTGTACCAATACTGATTGGTTCGCCTCAGTCATGCTCATGTTGACATCATCACCATCTAATACACCTAATACATCAAGTAAATATTGAGCATTAAATGACATTTCTAATGGTGAATTTTGATATTGGATTGCTAAATCTTCAATCGCTTCATCTTGTTCAGGGTTATTTGCACGCAGCTGCAAAGAATCTTGATTAAAGTTTAAGAAAACACCACGTAATTTTTCATTACTTAAAATTGCGACACGCTGTAATGATTGCTTAAATACATCATGACCAATCAAAACATGTTTATCACCACCACGTGGAATCACACGGCGGTAATCAGGGAATTTTCCGTCAATCAATTTCGTCGTAAAACGAACGGTAATATCACCTTGTTCTTTATCACGACTTGGCGTATTAATCGTCACATTTAATAATTCACGACCAATAAGCAAGGTAAGTTGCTCATCTTCAATACTCAGTAAACGTTGTAATTCACCAACAGCTTTACGCGGCACAATTGCTTGAACTAATTGAGATGAACTAGAAGAAGCCAAAATTTCACATAGAGCAAGACGGTGGCCATCAGTTGTTACTGCACGCAATTGATTTTCATCAATTTCTAACAAAGTACCGGTTAGATAAAAACGTACATCTTGTACAGCCATCGCAAAAGCAGTTTTTTCAAATAAACGCTTTAATTCACGTTGAGTCACCTGTACTTGCGTACCTTGGCTATTCTCAGTATTGAGTAACGGATAATCTTCAGCTGGCAGAGTACCTAATACAAAACGGCTATTACCAGACTTTAAAATACATCGTTGATCTTCAGTAATTTGTAAATCAATTAATGCAGCTGTTGGCAAAGATTTACAAATGTCCATCAACTTACGCGCAGGAACAGTTGTTTCACCTGCTTCAAGGCACGCCCCTTCTGATAAAGCAGTACTCGCCACCAGTTCAACTTCTAAATCCGAACCTGTAATGGTAAGTGCTTGACCATTAGTCTGAATTTTGACGTTTGAAAGAATATTCAAGGTATGACGACGTTCTACCGCACCGACAACATGCGATAAAACATTGAGTAAACTTTCTTTAGCGATTTTCAAACGCACGATTCATTCCTCTAGCAACTTGGAGCAAACATTTCATTTTTTAGCTGTGTACTATGCTGCACTTATGGAGACTTTGCAACAACGTCTTATGATTTCATTAACTCTGAAGAAGACGTAATAAGTTCTTATAATCTTCGTCAAAGATAGGATCTTCTCCCCGCAAACTAACCACTTTTTCACACGCATGCATTACGGTGCTATGGTCTCGTCCACCAAAAGCCATTCCGATTTCCGGAAAACTATCACCCGTCAATTCACGAGCAAGCCCCATCGCCAATTGACGTGGTCGTGCATAAATTCGTGTTCGTTTTGGACCAACTAATTCTTTTAACGGGATACGGAAATATTCACTCACCACGCGTTGTATATTTTCTACACTAATTGTACGTGCACGAATCGCCAATACATCTTTTAAAGACTCTCGTACGACATCAAGGTCGATCGGAGCACCTTTAAAACGTGAAATTGCAACTACTTTATTCAACGCACCTTCAAGTTCACGTACGTTCGCTACCACTTGTTGAGCAATAAATAATGCACAGTTTCTAGGCAAATCAACGCCACTATTTTCAGCTTTTTTAAGTAAAATTTCGATTCGTGTTTCAATATCTGGCGGTTCAACACCTACTGATAGACCCCAAGAAAAACGAGAAACCAATCGAGGGTCAAGTTCTGTTAATTCTTTAGGATATCGGTCAGACGTTAAAATAATTTGTTTAGATTCATCAAGTAAGGCGTTAAATGTATAAAAGAATTCAACAAGACTAGCTTCTTTACCAGCCAAAAGGTGAATATCATCAACTAATAATAAATCTAGAGAACGACAATTTTTCTTAAATTCTTCAACCTTTCCTTTTTGTAAGGAACTCACAAAATCCTGTACAAAACTTTCCGAAGTCATATACATGACTCTCGCATTCGGCTTAGCTTGGAGCAAGGCATTACCAACTGCTTGCATTAAGTGAGTTTTACCAAGGCCCGTTGGACCATATAAAAACAAAGGATTGTGTTGAGATGCACCTAATTGCGTTAAAACCTTCCTGCATGTTTCAGCAGCCATCTGGTTAGAACGGCCTTCAACAAATAAAGAAAATGTAAATTGTGGATTTAAAAGCTTCTTTTTTGATGTTTTAGGATTAACAACATTATTAGCAACAGCTTCTACTTCCTTTTTAACCTTAACAGGTTGAGCTACATGAGCAGTCTGTAAAGCTGCTGTAGTAGTTGCAGGTTGCTCATTAGAAGACAAAATACTACCAGGACGGGAATCGACCAAGATTTCAACTTGACGCACTCGCCCTTCTGACAGTTGTTCTGCCAATATAGAAATTAACTCTAAATGATTCTCTTGAATATAACGCGTCCAATAAGGATTAGGAGCATATAGACGTAGTATACCCTCCACTTCTTCAGCTACTAAAGGGCGAATCCACATCGCAAAGACGTTATCAGAGAGCTCTTGTCGCAAGCGAGTTAAGCAGTCTGTCCAAAGCATGTGTATCCCCTATGTCTGCGTTTTAAATTCAAATCATTTAAAGATTAACCCTTCCTGATAAGAAGGGGTCGCCATTCTACCCAAGTTATCCACATCTGTCATGACGATTTCAGTTGATTTTGTCTAAAAAGAAAACTCTTGTGAATAAATTTAAATTCAAAACCAATTGTGAATAACTTTTTGCACATCCTGTGGATAAATTAACACATAAACTTATCCACAATCTATAAAGTTAATAAAAACAGAGTTATCAACAACTCAAATATATGTTTTTTAAATTTAAAACTACGAAATCCACAGAAAAAGTCCACACTAATAAGAATAAATTTAAATTTTAAAATTTGAATTTATATAATAGGGTTGCATCAAATTGTGGATAACTAAAAAATATGAATTTAAATTCAAATATACCAAACTAGAACCACTTTGACATCTTGGTTTGTTGATAAGTGTGTAAATAAGAAGTGCATATCTTAAAAGTCTCAATAAAAATAAACAATTACTTTGTGTATAACTCTTAAATAAGAAAAAGTAGCTAAATATAAACAGAAGGTAGGAAAGTAAAAATTTGACTTAAATACAAAACTTTCTCGGTTTTTCATTGACAGCGTAAACATTGCACAATAAAATCGCGGACCTTTATAGAAAGATCATTTTTGGGAGTTTCAATATGAAACGTACTTTCCAACCATCTGAATTAAAGCGTAAGCGCGTTCATGGTTTCCGTGCTCGTATGGCAACTAAAGCTGGTCGTCAAGTTTTAGCTCGTCGTCGTGCAAAAGGTCGTCATAGCTTAACTGTTTAATTACTGTTAGCTGACCAGACTTGGGTGTGATGGCACTTTACAGTTTTAGCACAGATCGTCGTGTACGCTGTGCTGCAGATTATAAAAGTGTATTTGATGGTGCGCTTTTTAAAGTGCATCAGCCCCATTTTTTATTTCTTGCAAAATTCACCGAACAGCCTAATAGCCGTTTGGGTATTGTCGTTGCTAAGAAAAAAGTGCGCCGTGCGCATGAAAGAAATCGAATAAAGCGTCTTGCCCGTGAGAGCTTTCGTCTTAATCAGCCGAAATTTGGGTTAGACATAGATGTTGTTGTAATGCCTAAAGTTGGTATTGAAACGATTACGAATGCTGAGCTATATCAACAATTAGATTTTGCTTGGCAAAAATTACAACGCTTGGCAAAAAAACATTCTAAAGTTGTCCCAACCTCGCAGAACTAAGAGATGACCAATGGTTCGTATTTTGCGTTGGTTGATTCGTCTGTATCAAATTGCGATTAGTCCGCTTCTTGGACCCCGTTGTCGTTATATTCCAACTTGTTCCCAATATGCGATAGAAGCATTACAAACTCATGGTGCAATTAAAGGCGTTTGGTTATCTTCTAAACGTATTTGCCGTTGTCATCCATGGGGAGGCTCCGGATATGATCCGGTACCGCCAAAAGCAATTCGTTTTATTTCGTTTCATCAAATAGATTCTCAAACGCATCATGTTGCTGTACCCTTTCGTGATCGTTTAATGAAGCAAAATCTCTCTAACCATTTGGGGTAATAGATATGCAACAATGGGCCAGGTTTGCAATTCTCGGGGCCATGTTTGTCACCGCATATTTGCTCATTTTGGCTTGGCAAAAAGATTATGGAAATGCTGCAACTGCACCGCAACAACAAGCGGCGGCTGTAAGTTCGCATGAAGTATCTGCTGATTTGCCAAATGCCAAAACTGCAACAGTGGCTTCCGATGTGCCACAAGCAAATATTGCGCAGTCACAAACCACAGATGCAACTGCACCTGTGAATCAACAGCTTATTTCAGTACAAACTGACCTTTACCATATTTGGATTAATCCAAAAGGTGGTGATATTGTTCGTATTGAATTACTCTCTCACGACAAAAGCAAAGACAGTAATCAACCTTTTGTTATGCTTGAAAATGATGCCAAGCGTACATATGTTGCTCAATCTGGCTTAATTGGTTTGAATGGACCAGACAGTAGTCGTGGTGGTCGTCCGTTATATGCGGTTGAAAAAACATCATATACTTTGGCTGATGCTAAAGGTGTACAAGATCAAAAGGGTCAGGCTGAAAAAGTTTTAAACGTTCCTATGGTATTTAAAACACCAGAAGGCGTTGAAATTATTAAAACTTTCACCTTTACTCAAGGTCAGTATCCAATTGTTGTAAGCCATCAAGTCATTAACCGTAGCCAACAAAATTGGCAAGGTCAGATGTTTGGACAATTAAAGCGCGATAACTCTGAGGATCCTGGTAAGTCTTCTCAAGGTATTTTCACACTAGGAACTTTCTTAGGTGGAGCATGGGGTACGCCTGATTCACACTATAACAAGCTTAAATTTGCTAATTTCTCAGAAGAAAAAGTAAATACTGAAGCTAAAGGTGGATGGGTTGCGATTGTTCAGCATTATTTCGTTAGTGCTTGGATTCCTGGAAATCTTAAACTGACCCAAGCAAATGGTCAGCCTTATGTTGCGAAGCTTGAATCTCGTCAGTCTGCGGATCATATGAATATTATTGGCTTTACGTCGCCAGTAATTAATGTTCCAGCTGGCACTTCAATGGAAGTAGATGCGAAGCTTTATTCAGGTCCAAAAGTACAATCTGAATTAAAAGATTTGGCTGTAGGTTTAAACCAGACTGTTGACTATGGTTGGTTATGGCCAATTGCCAAGTTGTTGTTCTTAGGTCTTCAATTCTTCCATAGCATTGTAGGCAACTGGGGATGGTCGATCATCTTGCTTACCATTATGGTGAAGATGATTTTGTGGCCTTTATCTTCAAAAAGTTATCGTTCTATGGCGAAAATGCGTGTGATTGCACCAGAAATGCAACGCATGAAAGAAGAGTTCGGTGAAGACCGTATGCGCTTCTCGCAAGAAATGATGGCACTTTATAAACGTGAACAAGTTAACCCACTGTCAGGTTGCTTACCATTATTGCTACAAATGCCAATTTTCCTTGCTTTGTACTGGGTACTCATGGAAAGTGTGGAATTGCGTCATGCGCCATGGTTAGGCTGGATTCAAGACTTGTCAGCAATGGATCCTTGGTTCATCTTGCCATTAATTATGGGTGCGACAATGTTTGCTCAGCAAATGTTGAACCCGCAACCTGCTGATCCAATGCAAGCGAAAGTATTCCGCATTATGCCGATTATGTTCACGGTATTTATGTTGTTCTTCCCTGCGGGTCTGGTGTTGTACTGGATTGTGAACAACAGTATTACTATTTTACAGCAGTCGTTTATTAACAAGAGTGTTGCGAAAAGTCGTCTAAACAAGACTGAATCAGCATCTTAAACGTTGAACTTTTGCTGAATCAATCCGCTTAAGATGGTAATCTTAAGCGGATTTTTCTTTGGCTGTATTTTGGGTTTTTTAGGTGAGTAATATGCAAAGTCAAACCACAATTGCCGCAATTGCAACGCCACCCGGGCGTGGTGGAGTGGGCGTGATTCGCTTATCTGGACCTAAGGCCTATGAAATTGCTCAAAAGCTAACGCAAAAAAACTTGCCTGAAGCACGCATGGCTGGTTTCCGTAAGTTTTATGAGGTAGATGGAAGCATCATGGATGAAGGGATAGTGTTGTGCTTTCCAAATCCGCACTCCTTTACAGGTGAAGATGTTGTCGAGTTACAAGGTCACGGCGGTCCAGTTATTCAAAATGCCTTGCTTGGTCGTTTATTTGAGCTTGGTGCAATTGCTGCAAAAGCTGGTGAATTCTCCATGCGAGCTTTTGAAAATGGCAAAATGGACTTGGTACAAGCTGAAGCGATTGCGGATTTGATTGATGCGACTTCGCAAGCTGCGGCTCGTTCGGCAGTCCGTTCTTTACAAGGCGCCTTTTCAACAAAAATTAATACAGTTTTAGAAAAACTGATCCATTTACGATTGCATGTAGAAGCTGCAATTGATTTTCCTGAAGAGGAAATTGATTTCTTAGCAGATGGTAAGATTTTAGCTTTACTGGAAGATGTTCAGCAGTCAGTACATGCAGTTCAAACATCTGCACGACAAGGACAACTTTTGCGTGAAGGTTTGCAAGTTGTGATTGCGGGTAAACCGAATGCGGGTAAATCAAGCTTGTTAAATGCACTTGCTGGTGTAGAACGAGCGATTGTGACCGATATTGCTGGTACTACTCGCGATGTTTTGCATGAAAAAATTAGCTTAAATGGCTTACCAATCACTTTAACAGACACGGCCGGCCTTCGTGAAACGGGAGATGTGGTCGAAAAAGAAGGGATTCGCAGAGCAATAAAGGAAATTGAACAAGCCGATTTATTGCTGTTGGTTTACGACTTGAATCAGGGGGACGACCCATTACAACTCGCTCAAGAATATTTTGCTGAGCATATTGAACCGCGACGTTTAATGCTAATTGGTAATAAATGCGATTTAACCGGTCAATTAGCCGAAATCACTGATTTTCAGGGGTTCCGCCATATTACAGTTTCTGCAAAACAAGAGATGGGTGTACAAGGCCTCGTAGATGCGATTACAGCGCATGCAGGTTTTCACCCTGAGGAAGATACGTTTATTGCAAGAACACGCCATTTAGACGCAATGAAGCGCACACAACTCTATCTTTCAGAAGCACGTGAGCAACTTGTTGTATTTAACGCTGGTGAGCTTGTTGCCGAGTCATTACGCCTTGCTCAAAATGCTTTAGGTGAAATTACAGGCGACTTTAGCGCTGACGACCTATTAGGCAAAATCTTTGGTTCTTTCTGTATTGGGAAATAATAAAAAAACTGGATGATGTAGAGTACTATGTCATCCAGTAATTTCCTTAGCCGTATCTCTTTAAAACTTTTAAAAATTCCTCTAACTCATTTTGATCAACTTCTGCACCTTGAAGTACATGGTGGTGTAAGTGTTGTTCCATCAATTCACTCATTAAACCGTTTATTGCACCTTTGATCGCTGCAACTTGCTGCAAAATATCGATGCATGAGGATTCTGGTTGTTCTATCGCATTTTCGATGCTGTTGATTTGCCCTTTTAGTCGTTTTACACGATTAAGAATTTTTTTATCCTGACCAATGTGACTCATCTGTTTTCTCTTAATAATTCAATATACTGGTAGGGAGTATATTGGGTTTAAATGTTATGCACGGCTATAGTGTATCACGTCATGATCAAAATCAGATTGAGAAAGCTTTTAAAAGCTGTTTATGTTCCACGTGAAACATTGGGTTAACTAAGTGGGAATTTGGTTATAACTCGTAATCAGCTCTGTTTTTATAAGATGAAGTGATTAAAATAATATTCTTTCCTCTCTATGAGTCGGTTTTATGCTTAAAAAATTAGGAATATTGGCATTATTTAGCTTAACTACAAGTTTGAGTTTCGCTAATGTGGATACTGTTAGGGAAAATATTAAAAAACAATATCCTAATTTGAAAATTAGCAATATTCAGAAAACCGAAATGCCTGGACTATATAGCGCTAATCTGGATCAACAAATCATTTACCTTGGTGAAGATGGTCAGCATATGTTGGTAGGTTCTATGATTCGCTTAAAAGATCAGAAGAATTTGACCAAAGACTTAGTTTTAGGGCAAAACTCAATTGATTGGAAACAATTGCCTTTAAAAGATGCCATAAAAACAATTAAAGGTAATGGCCAGCATGTTTTAGCGGTATTTTCTGACCCAAACTGTCCTTACTGTAAAAAGCTCGAACCTGAGCTAGATAAGCTTAAAGACGTAACAATTTACACGTTTATTTATCCTTTAAAACCTCAGTCTATTGTCGTTTCCAGACAAGTGTGGTGTGCACCAAACCAATCATACTCTTGGAAAAAGCTAATTGAACAAGGTGTTAAACCAACGGTTGCGAGCTGCACAAACCCAATTGACCGAAACTTGGAGCTTGGAAGAAAATTAGGTTTTAATGCTACTCCTACTCTGATTTTTGCAAACGGTTTTAAATTAGTAGGTGCAAGGTCTGCTGAAGAAATTCAGGAAGTCTGGAAAGAGCTAGGTCTATAAAGATATTAAAAAAGCACCATAGGGTGCTTTTTTTATGAATGAACTAAAGATTAGCTTTTTCGTGCAATCAAATTGTAAATAAACAAAATAATGACTGCACCAATTACGGAAGCGATAAAGCCCGCAGCTGAATTTTCTCCGTAAAAGCCAAGTAAGCGACCACCATAAGTGGCTAGAAGTGAACCTGCAATACCAATTAAAGTGGTAACGATAAAGCCTGCCTTGTCATCACCTGGATGCAAAGCACGAGCGATTAAGCCAGCGAAGAAACCAACCACAATAGCAACAATAAGTGACCACATATTTGTTCTCCAGTTGTTTTTTTGATGAAGTTAATGATTTTGCTTCATATTCTATCGTGCGACAGAGCTGTCTATTTTGTCTGTAGCAGATTGCGACTTTTTGTGTCTTTTTTGTTCAAAGATAAAACCTTATATAAAAAAATAGCACCTTATGGTGCTATTTTTATGAAATTTATAGGCCAATTTCACCAATAAAAGGCAAATGGCGATATTTTTGATCGTAATCTAGGCCATAGCCCACAATAAACTTATCTTCAACTTCAAAACCTAAAAATTTAACTTCGAGATCAATTTCACGGCGAGACGGTTTGCTCACTAATGTGCACAATTGAATCGAATTTGGCTCGCGAGTTTGCAACATTTCCACAACTTTGCTTAAGGTGTTACCTGAGTCGATGATGTCTTCAACCACTAGTACATCTTTACCGCGAATTTCACCGTCAAGATCTTTTAAGATTTTAACATCTCGGCTTGAAGTGGTACCACCGCCGTAGCTAGACACTGTCATAAAGTCGAGTTCGTGTGGTTTGGTAATGGTACGGCATAAGTCTGCCATAAAAATAACAGAACCACGAAGTAGACCAATCAGAACCAATTCTTTATCACTATTTGCATAGTGAGAATTGATTTGCTCGCCGAGCTCTTTGACTTTTGCTTGAATTTCTTCGGTTGAAATCATGATGCTCATTGCAACAGTCATGGCAGATTCCTACAAGATATAAAAGAAAAAATAAAAAAGGTGTTGACCTGCAACACCTCGAAAATTTGAGTTAATGGTAAAATTTTAAAGCAAAATCACGTTTCATGCACCCTTTGAAGGAGTTGAAATTTTATGATTTTGCTGAATATGTCGATCACGCTTTAACGCAACAGCACATATTCCAAATAATAACAAAAACTTAACAATGCCTTTTTTACTGGGCTGTTTCTTTTTGATAAGCACGTTTTCCATAAACATAAGTCGCCTCAATATTACGGTCATCACCTAAAGTGAATAATGCAAATAGGGAATCTTCAACAGACTTAGATTTAGACTGGCGAAGTTGCTGTAATGCTGTTGGTTTGAGATTCAGTACCACAAAGTCTGCTTCTTTGCCTAAATTAAAGTTGCCTAACTGATCTTGTAAATCAAGCGCTTTTGCTCCACCTAAAGTTGCATGATAGAGCGCTTCATAAGCTGAAAGTTTATCACCTTGTAACTGCTGAACCTTATAAGCCTCGTTAACGGTTTGCAGTAAACTAAACGATGTACCCGCACCGATATCTGTCCCTAAACCTACTTTCACTTGTTTTTCCCATGCCTTTTTCAATGGGAATAAACCACTGCCTAAGAAGAGGTTTGAGGTTGGACAAAATGCGATAGCTGACTGCGTATCATGCATACATTGCCATTCTTGATCTTCTAAGTGAACGCAATGCGCAAATACAGAACGTTTACCAGTTAGGCCATAATGTTGATAAACATCTAAATAGCCCGCTTGTTCTGGAAATAAAGATTTCACCCAAGCAATTTCATCTTTGTTTTCACTTAAATGAGTATGTACATAAACATCCGGAAACTCTTGTTTTAACTGCCCTGCTCTTTCTAACTGTTCAGGTGTAGATGTTGGTGCAAAACGTGGCGTAATTGCATATAGAGCACGGCCTTTACCATGCCATTTTTCAATGAGTGCTTTAGTGTCGCTGTAAGCCGTTTCTGGTGTGTCACACAGTGCTTCAGGGGCATTACGGTCCATGAGTACCTTACCAGCGATTAAACGCATCTGAACGTGCTCTGCGGCTTCAAATAAGGCATCCACAGACTCAGGATGAACTGTACAGAAAACGAGGGCTGTGGTCGTACCGTGTTTTAATAGCTCTTGAACAAAGAACTGGGCAATTTCACTTGCGTATGCTTTGTCTTGAAACTGGATTTCGGTTGGAAATGTATATGTATTAAGCCAGCTTAAAAGTTGCTCGCCGTAAGCTCCCACCATTTCGGTTTGCGGAAAATGAATATGGGTATCAATGAAGCCGGGTACAATCAATTGTTCTGGATAATGTTGAACCTCAACTCCAGCAGGAAGATGCTGTTGAGCCTCATCCCATGTACCAAACCATTTGATTTTTCCATGCTCACTAATCAATACACCATCTTCTAAATAACGCACTTGATTTGGAATATCAGTAGGTTCAGAGACAGTTTGTTGAATATCTAAAAAACGACCACGCACAACGGTGGTATTTGCGATCAATGACATGGAAAGCCTTTATATTTTCACTTTTTTCGATTGATTGTACCCCACTTAGCCAAGATTTAAACGGTATAACGTTTACTTAGGCCCCATTCTGCCAAAATCCGTCGATAAGTCGTTGATGAACGGTCTGCTTCAAAATGTGCCTCCATCATTAAATCAAGCGGAAGATCTTCTGGTTTTTGTGATTCGACCATATCTTGGTCTTCAGCAAAAATTTGCGCATTAAATGCATATACCTTTTCTAAATCCCCTGTTTGGTCAAAGTTGCGGGTGAGTGGAACAAATAAACGGGTTTTATTGCTTGAGATAGGACAGCAGGCATTTAAGATTTTTAAGACCCCACCTTCTGGAAAATCGACCGTAAGCACGGCTGAAAAAGGTGGATAGACATCAAAGGTACGCTTCCATAAAAAACCTTCTGGTTCGAGATGTTTTAACTCATGCGGATAGTTACTGACATTGCTGATATAGACTGTTTTTAAGCCATATTCTGTACGTTCAGTATGGTATTTAGGGACAACGGGATTATCGCGACTGGCAAAGGCGTTGTGATGCACCCATGCAAAATGAGCGACATCGATAAATCCTTCGAGTTGACGCCCGCTAGAACCGCCAATATCGACAAAAGGCGGTAAAATTGATTGATGCTCTGCATGGTCCCAAGTGTCTAATACAGGAATATTGGCTTTAGCAACATCACGACCATGAATACTGGTCCAAATCAAGCCATAACGTTCAACAACCGGAAATTTGGTCAGAGAAAAACGATCCGAAATTTTAGTTAGTTCGGGTTGGGCCGGTATTTGGGTACATTTCCCTTCAGTGTTATAGCGTAGACCATGATATGGACACACAATTTCTTCACCATCGACCCAACCTTTGGTTAAAGGAACGCCACGATGTGGGCAAATGTCTCGCACCAGATGAATTTCACCACTTTCTGTCTTATATAAAGCCATGTTGACGTCTAGTAATGTAACTCGTTGAGGTGCTGTGGAGACATCTTGAATACGCGCAACTGGATACCAGTGAGTAGATAAAATTTCCCAATCTTTTGCTTCAAAGCTGCTGTTACACGGCATTGCAAGTGGCGTTAAAGTTGGAATCGCATTCATGGCATCTCTCCTTAAAAAAATCAGGGCTCTTTCGAGCCCCTAAAATCTAGGCTTTTTTCTTTTTAGGAGATGCAAAGAGCTTGCCAATATTGATTTTTAATAAAGAAATTAAGAGTAAAATTATTAAAATACATAATTTTATGGAATTTTATTTTTGAATTTTTGTTCTAAATTAGATTTGAAAATGAAAGTTCATTATGCGTTTTATACTTAAAGTGCACTGATTGATTGCAAGAAAGACCCAATAAAAAAGCACTTTAAAAGTGCTTTTTTATGTAGATCCCTTGATAGGATGAATTAAGACTGCAATTGCTTTTTGTTGTGTCGTAAAGAGAGGTAAGCGGTAATTGCCAACACTATTACGATAAAGCTTAACGAAATCCAGATTGGCATATGGAATACATCAAGCAACAACATTTTCGCGCCAATGAACAATAAGATAATGCCTAAACCATATGGTAAGTAATGCAGTTTAGAAGCAGCGCCAGCAAGCAAGAAGAACATTGCGCGTAAACCTAAAATTGCCATTAAGTTTGCTGTTAAAACAATGAATGGATCGCTCGTTACCGCGAAAATAGCAGGAATAGAATCTACCGCGAAAATCACATCTGAAGCTTCAACCAAAATCAAAACTAGAAATAACGGTGTTGCCCACAATAAACCATTTTGGCGTACAAAGAATTTGTCACCATCAAGCTGTGGGGTAATACGCATGTGCTTACGTAGCCATTTTAAAATTTTAATGTCTTCGATATTGGTTTCTTCTTCTTGGCCCTTTAAGAACTTAAAGCCTGTATAAACCAAGAACGCACCGAAAATATAAAGCACCCAAGAAAATTCTTGAACGAACCATGCACCAATAAAGATAAACAGAGTACGCAGTACGATTGCGCCTAATACGCCGTAGAGCAAAATTTTACGTTGTAGCGCAGCTGGAATAGCAAATGCCGCAAAAATCATTAACCAGACGAAAACGTTGTCAATTGCGAGGGACTTTTCAAGTAAGTAACCTGCGAAGTATTCCATGGTTTTTTGGTTTGCTAAGGTCACCCCAACTTTTTGTTGAAGGTAAAGCCATAAACCGCCACCAAATAAGACCGCGACGCTTACCCACGCCACACTCCAGTACGCAGCTTGCTTAATTGAGACATCCTGGCCCTGCTTTTGTTTAAAGCCTAGAAAGTCCACTAAAAGCATGACAATGACTATGCCAAAGAATGCTACGTACAGCCATAAATTGCCGATTGTTTCCATAAATTCTCCATACATCCGGCAATTGGGCATAAAAAAACCTCGACCAGTTGCCAGATGAATTAAACATCTGTATCAACATGATCAAGGTCTTGCCTACATCATGAATTTCACGATGCTCAGATACCGACTTTTTAATAAAAGTGTATTGACGATATCTGACACATAACATTGCTGTTATGTTTGGAGGAGGCTACTCCCCTTGTCAAACTAAATTCTGTATTGGATAAAACCTATCCAATTTCACATAGAATGGCAGATTTTTTTGTATTACGCAACTGAACTTAGTGTCGTAGTGAGAATACCAAAATTTCTACGAATTATTTAATCAAACCGCGGTCTAAAAGCGGTTTGCATATAATTTGGTAAAGATGAATAAAGAATGCTGTCAAACTTGTACCGTAAGCATTCCAGAAGTAATAACCTGCCGTATTGACCAGAAGCGCAACAATAAAAGCCCCCAACATGTCTAAAGGGAAATGCACACCTAAATAAATACGTGACCACGCTACTACAAATGACAAAAATAACAGAATGATTCCAATCATTTTGCGCTGAGCAAACAAATAAGACAGCGCGATGGTGCTGAAAATCAGCATATGATTACTTGGAAAAGATGCTGTTGGTGCATGTTCAATAAACGTGGTGCCCACACCCATCACAAATGGTCTTGGATGGTGATAAAACAGAGAAATAACATAACCCACTAAAAGTGATATGCAGGTTAAAAAGACAGATTTAATGACCCTATTTTTTAAATCTTGATCGCCGTAGAACCATAAAAATGTAAGAATGAATAAAAGAATATAGAGGAGATCATTAGCAAAAAAGATAGCAAGACGAATGATAAATTGACTCGCATCCTGAGCACCATTTATGACATGGAATAAGCTAAGGTTGAGTGTTTCTAAAGACATTCATATTCCAAACAAGAACAAAAAAACGTGGGCTATGATAAAGAATTAAGCCTATTGTCTTGATAAAGAATTGTCACAAAAATGAAATATAGTTTGCTAATGAGTAAAGATTAATCAGCAGACCTAAATAATTTTTAATGCGTGATCTGGTGGTTAATATTAAAGTGTTAACGTGTTGGCACTTTATTCGAGAACGTTATTTTATGACTACTCAAGAAAAACAGAAAAAATTAAGTTTGAGGCCTTTGTCTCCAAGAGATCCGAAACAGCCGCATAGAGCAGCGACTCCCCTCGAATTATTGTTTGATTTAATTTTTGTGGTCGCGATTGCAACAGCAGGTCAGCAGTTACACCACGCGATTATTGAAAATCATCTCTGGCATGCATTACCAAGCTACCTGATGGTATTTTTTGCGCTGTGGTGGGCATGGATGAATTTTTCGTGGTTTGCTTCAGCTTATGATAACGATGATGCATTGTATCGATGCCTTACTTTTGTACAGATTGTAGGTTCATTGGTGATGGCCGCAGGTATTCCTGATGTGTTTCGTAGTCAGGATTTTGACATCATTATTGTGGGCTATGTGATTATGCGCTTGGCTTTAGTCACCCAGTGGCTCAGAGCAGCAAAACATGATCCTGAACGGCGAGTTACGGCTTACCGCTATGCGATCGGTATAGTCTTAGTACAAATTGGCTGGCTTGTAGCTAACTTTGCTCATGTCCTTTCTATACCTCTATTTTTATTTCTAGTTGTGTTCGAGTTATTTGTTCCCATCTATGCAGAAAAACATTCGCCTACGCCGTGGCATCCTCATCATATTGTAGAGCGCTATGCTCTCCTCACTATTATTGTTTTGGGCGAATCAATTGTTGGTAGTTTTAATGCCATACGTGATGCGCTTGCGGCTCAATCTATCAATATTCCAGCCGTTTTCTTAATGATTGGTGGATTGATGCTCATGTTTGCAATGTGGTGGGCTTACTTTGATCGCAGTGAACAACATCATCATTTTAAAGGTGTGCGTCCATTTGTATGGGGTTATGGCCATTATTTTGTTTTTGTGAGTATTGCTGCGGTAGGTGCTGCGCTTGCCGCCGCCGTGGATGTCACGACCCATCATGCACATATCTCTGATTTATATATGGGTGTGATTGTTGCTGTGAGTGTGGTGCTTTATACCACTTGTATATGGATGTTATACGAGTTTGAATGTTTAGCTGGAATTTCTAAATGGTTTTATCCTATTACTGCACTCATTATTTTATGTATTCCATTTATTTGTAATAACGTGGGGTATAGCGTGTTTGCGATGGGTATTGTTTATACGTTACGTTTATTCATCTCGAATAAATTTATACAAGATATAGAGCCAAAGCAGGTTTAAAAACCATTAAACTAAAAAAACGGGTTTCAAACTGAAACCCGTTTTTTTATTAAATCATCTAGAGAGAAAGTTAAGCAGCTTTTGCTTTTAATGCGCTTATAAGTTTTTGATGTAAGCCACCAAAGCCACCGTTAGACATAATCACCACAGCATCGCCCTCACCTGCTTCATTAACAATACGGTTAATAATTTCATCAAGTGAACGGCTGACTTGAGCGCGGTTTGAAGCAGCTTCAATCACTGGTTGTAAATCCCAGTCTAAACCTTCTGGCTGATACCAGATAACGTCATCTGCTAAGCGTGCTGAATGCGCCAAGCCATCTTTATGGCTACCCATGCGCATGGTATTTGAACGCGGTTCAATAATGGCCCACAAACGTCGTTCGCCTAAACGTTTACGTGCGCCATCTAAAGTGGTATCAATTGCTGTTGGATGGTGTGCGAAGTCATCATAAACCTCAATACCATTTACGGTACCGAGTAACTCCATACGGCGTTTTACACCGCCAAAGTTAGATAAAGCTTCACAAGCTGTTGCAAGTGCAACGCCCACATGTTGAGCCGCTGCAATGGTTGCTAAAGCATTCGCTACGCTATGTTGCCCTGTCATGCTCCATTTCACTTCACCAACGGCATTGCCATTTTCGAGGACTTTAAAATGGCTGCCATCAATTGAGATTAATTCGGCAGATAAAGCAGCTTTTTCATTTGCTTCTAAACTTGTACGAATCACTGGCGTCCAGCAACCCATTTCAAGTACTTCATCAATATGCGTTTCAGTAATTGGCGCAATAATACGGCCTTCACTTGGAATAGTACGCACAAGATGATGGAACTGTTTTTGAATTGCTGCTAAGTCATCAAAAATATCGGCATGGTCAAATTCAAGGTTATTTAAAATCGCCGTTTTTGGATGATAATGAACAAACTTAGAACGCTTATCAAAGAAAGCTGAGTCATATTCGTCGGCTTCAACGCAGAAGTATTTGCCACCGCCTAAACGAGCACTTTCACTAAAACCAAGTGGAACACCACCAATTAAAAAGCCTGGGTTTAAACCCGCCTGATCAAGTACCCAAGCCAACATGGTTGTTGTGGTTGTTTTTCCATGAGTACCCGCCACCCCAAGGACATGTTTGCCTTGTAAAACGTGGTCAGCAAGGAACTGTGGACCAGAAATATATGGCAGACCTTCATTGAGCATGTATTCGACGGCATCAATACCACGTTTCATAGCGTTGCCGACAATGACTAAATCTGGATGAGGCTGTAAATGACTACGGTCATAGCCTTGCATGAGTTCAATACCTGCATTTTCTAACTGGGTAGACATTGGCGGGTAAACGTTTGAATCGGAACCTGTTACCTTATGTCCTAAATCACGAGCTAAAAGTGCTAAAGAGCCCATAAAAGTGCCACAAATACCCAAGATATGCAGATGCATTGCTCGCCTTCTCCACTGCTTTTGTACACAGTATTAATGTGAATTACTGTGTTTTCATTATTGATAAATTTGCCAGCAACGATAGCAAGGCTCAACTGGAAAAGATAGTCAAAATTCGTTGTTGTTCTATGTGCTTGAGGCACTCATAAAAGTACAGCTTTATTTTTTAGATTTAAGCTGAATTATAGTTTTATCTTTTATAATGTTTTTGATCCATATTAATACTTATATCATCGTAATGATGAAGGATGTGCCTTTGAGCCCAACGGTTTTAGCTTTTGTGCTATTAATTATTTCGAACTGTTTTATGACACTTGCATGGTATGGGCATCTTAAGTTTTTGCACCATGCTCCATTCTGGCAAGCGATTTTATTCGGTTGGATTATTGCCCTACTGGAATATAGTTTTATGATTCCAGCAACTCGAATCTTGAGTGACCAAAATTGGACCTTGGGTGAAATGAAAATTACCCAAGAAGTGGTTACCCTCATTGTATTTGTACCATTTATGGTGTTGCTGTTTAAGCAGCCATTCAAATTAGACTATGTTTGGGCCATGTTATGCTTGTTTGGTTGTGTCTATTTTGTATTTAGAAGCCAGTAAAATTATTTGAAATTGGGTTTTCAGACAGATCGTTGTTAAATCCATCGGATTCACGCTTTTTCCTCATAAACTTGGGCTTTGGGGTGAGTGAAAAAACAGCTATAATATTGGCCTCATCTTTTTCTCTCATGCTTGGCTTGGTACAAGTCGAGTTTTTACCATTTTTACGCTTTGGAAATGCCAATGAACGCGGTCGCAACAGATACCCAACCTTTAGTCGGAATTATCATGGGTTCCCAGTCCGATTGGGCAACGCTTGAACATACTGCCAATATGCTTAAACAGCTTGGTGTCCCATTTGAAGCGGAAGTGGTATCTGCTCACCGTACGCCAGACCGTTTATTTGAATACGCAGAAACTGCGCGTGATCGCGGTATTCAAGTGATTATTGCAGGCGCTGGTGGCGCTGCGCATTTACCGGGTATGTGTGCGGCAAAAACTGATTTACCTGTGTTGGGTGTACCAGTTAAATCATCAATTTTAAATGGTGTAGATTCATTACTTTCAATCGTACAAATGCCAGCAGGTATTGCAGTCGGTACTTTGGCAATTGGCCCAGCTGGTGCGACTAATGCTGCGATTATGGCTGCTCAAATCTTAGGTTTAACTCGTCCTGAAATCGCAAAAAATGTTGCAGATTTCCGTGCTGCGCAAACTGATAAAGTTGCAAGCAACAATATTCCGGGACAGGTTTAAGAGGCTGAAATGGATAAAACTATCGGTATTTTTGGTGGTGGGCAATTGGGCCGTATGATGGCGCAAGCAGCGTTACCATTAAATATTCAATGTACTTTTTTTGAAGCAAATACAGATTGTCCAGCAGGTGTTTTAGGCCAAGTTTTTTCTAGCCAAGATGAACAAGGTTTAAAGCAGTTTATTGAAAGTGCTGATGTTTTCAGTCTTGAGTTTGAAAATACGCCGGTTGCGGACGTAGATGTTTTAACACAAACCAAAACATTGCACCCTCCCCGTATTGCTTTAGCAACTGCACAAAATCGTTTGTCAGAAAAAGCATTGTTTGATGAACTTGCGATTCCTGTTGCGCCGTATCGTGCTGTAGACAGCCTAGAAAGCTTAAAAAAAGCTGTTGCTGAGCTTGGTTTACCAATTGTGCTTAAGACAGCAACTGGTGGATATGACGGCAAAGGTCAGTTTGTACTTCGTTCAGAAGACCAAATTGATACTGCTTGGGCTGAACTTGGTCCTGCAAAAAGTCTAGTTGCCGAAAGCTTTGTTAAATTCTCTCGTGAAGTTTCAATTATTGCGGTGCGCGGCCAAAATGGTGAAGTAAAAACTTGGCCACTGGCTGAAAACCATCATCATAATGGTATTTTATCGCATTCAATTGTTCCTGCACCGAATAGTGAAGCTCTACAACCTGTTGCTCAAGACTACATTACGCGTTTGTTAAATCATCTCAACTATGTAGGTGTGTTAACTTTAGAGCTATTTGTGACAGAACAAGGCTTATGCGCAAATGAGATGGCACCACGTGTGCATAACTCAGGCCACTGGTCAATTGAAGGCGCCGTATGTTCACAGTTTGAAAACCATATTAGAGCTGTTGCAGGGTTACCATTAGGTTCAACAGACGTTGTTCGACCAACGGTTATGATCAATATTATTGGTCAGCATCCTAAAACTGAAGATGTTTTAGCACTAAATGGCGTTCATCTGCACCTTTATAACAAATCAGAACGTGCTGGCCGTAAGTTGGGTCACATTACGTTAATGCCTGTGGATAGTAATGAATTGACGAATTTATGCCGTCAATTAGCGAAAATTTTGCCAGAACCACTCGCATTAACAGCTGATATGACTATTTAATTAAGTTAAAATTTCTAAAAAGCGATCTTCGGATCGCTTTTTTTGTCTTTTAAATTTAAAAAATTTAAGAAGCCTAATCTTGTTCTGTTGTGGATAACTTTTATTAAGCTTTTTGAATTTAAATGAGGACTTTTATTTTGAATTTAAAAAATGAAATAAGGTGTTTTAGTGGTTTTGAATTTAAAATAAGTTATCCCCAGCACCTAAAGTTTGAATTTAAATCTAGTAGATCGGCTTATGTTCGTTTTGAATTTAAAAAAGATGCGTGTTATCTCGGTGGTGTTTTGAATTCAAAACAGCGCCTGATTTTTAAATTTAAAACATGTATTCATGAGTAGCTAAGGCCTTATAGTTCGTAAGGATGATGAAAAGTATAAAGAATATAGTGTGTAAGGTGGTTTAGGTGTGGGTTTTATAAGTTATCCACAGATGGATTGGGCTTATAGTTTTAAATTTAAAGAGGCATTTTGAATTTAAACTACAGTAGAGATTTCTGAATTTAAAAACCAATTAATCTTGTGTAAGAAGTTTTAAATTCAAAACTAGATGTAAAATTTGAATTTAAAACTTTGGAAATGAATTTAAAGAATTAATTATGAATTCAAATTTACGATTTCTCTCTGAAAATTTTGAGTCCATAATGGTATGGTAAAGACAAATTTAAATTTAAAAATTGAACTAGGATAATATGCGACGTTTTTCTTGTATTGTTGGGTCTATATTTTTGACAATGACTCAGGCTCAAGCAGAGCTGATAATTAATGGTTCTACTTCTACAATATCTAGTAATGCGACTGTTCCTGTAACGAATAGCAATACTTACACGCCTAATAATAATTTTCAGAGTTGTTTGGCAAATTTACGTTCGCAAGCGATTGCTGCAGGTGTTTCAGGTAGCTCTTATGACCGCTATACACAAAATTTAACGCCGGACTACTCAGTAATTGATAAGTTAAATTATCAGCCAGAATTTTCGACACCGATTTGGGACTATTTATCTGGTCTTGTAGATGAAGAGCGTGTTGAGCTTGGTAAACAAAAATTAGCGCAATATCGAGATGTTTTAAATCGTGCATCTCAAACTTATGGCGTACCGCCAGAAACAATTGTGGCAGTGTGGGGCGTTGAAAGTAATTTTGGTGATATTTCTGGAAAATATCCTTTATTGCAAGCACTTGGAACTTTAAGTTGTGAAGGGCGCCGACAAAGTTATTTCCGTACAGAATTTTTTGCCACTATGCGTATTTTACAACGTGGTGATTTAACCGAAGATCAGCTTAAAGGCTCATGGGCAGGCGCATTCGGTCATACACAGTTTATGCCATCAACTTATGAACGCTTAGCTGTTGATTTTGATGGTGATGGTCGTCGTGATTTAGTCTCTAGTACAGCAGATGCATTGGCATCAACAGCTAATTTCTTGAATAAAGCTGGTTGGCAAACGGGTATGCCATGGGGCTTTGAAGTCAAAATCCCAGCAGGTATGTCAATTGATGGAGAAGGGCGTCGCTCTAAAAAATCATTGAGTAGCTGGAATGCGCGTGGAGTAACCCGAATTGATGGTACACCTTTAATTCAAGGTGCGTTGTCTGATAATACGCCTGCTGGTTTAATGGCTCCAGCAGGAGCAAATGGCCCAATCTTTTTAGTGTTTAAAAATTTTGATGCTATTTATAGTTATAACGCAGCAGAAAGTTATGGACTTGCGATTGCACATTTATCTGATCGTTTAAAAGGTGGTAAACCATTCGTTGCTTCTTGGCCAACAGATGACCCTGGTACTTCACGAGCAGAACGTCGAGAAATTCAGCAGTTTTTGATTAATCGTGGTTATGATATTGGTGCTGTGGATGGTTTAATTGGTGATAAAACTCGCGTTGCTATCCGTCAGGAACAAACTCGTTTAGGTTTAAATCCAAATGGACGGGCAGGGCAACAGATTTTACGTGCATTTCGCCAAGAGCAAGCTCGAAAAATGATGCAGTAATAACGATACTAAATAAAAAGGTCTGCATATGCAGACCTTTTTATTTAGCAGTTAAACTATGAATTAATCTAGCTTTACAGCTTCCAAAATGTCCAAAATAACTGAAGTGACATCTTGGCTTAAATCACGATCATTAAAGATTTCATAAGCAGTAATAGTGACATCAGTGTCACTTGGCAACTGCTTTTGTTCTTCTTCGATTAAATGCTCGATAGGGAGTAAGGTTTGCTTAACTTCAAGATGTAAAATATCTTTATATTCAATATTTTCATCTTCAAGCTCAATTTCTTGCTCGTTAAAGTAAGGCAACAAAATAGAATGAAGGTACGGTTTAAGTTCAATAATATCAAATAGTTCGATATCTCGAGTTTGTTCAATCGTACTAATGTGGTCATTTACTTCAATCAGGATATGATAATAACTCATCTTGATCTCCATTCTATTTTAGTCAGCTCTTACAACCACAATAACATGACTTTGACATGAATTTCGATGTATCTACTTATAAAATAGATACATCATTGATGTTTCATATCTAATTATTGAGGTAAAGCGTTTAGTAGATCACGATCAGCGTCAGTTAAAACATTAGTTTTTTTATCATTGTCTTTGCGAACTGAGTACATTAAGGCACCAGGTTGATCGCTATGTTTCAAACCAAGCGCATGGCCTAACTCATGAGCAATCGTTAAACGTAAATCATCGATAGAGCTATATTCATAGATTGTGATTTGTTTACTGTTATAAATGCCTTTCTTAAATACATCAGCTTGTGCATTTTGCTTAAACTGATTTAAAGATTGATTGAACTTATCATTAATTTGGTTAAAGTGATTAACCTTTTTATTTAAGTCAGCAGCTTGTTGATTATAAGCAGCAATATCTTTCTTTAAAGCAACAGTCTGTTTCTGTAAATCTTTCTGAGTTTTACCAAGCGATTTTGCTGTGTATTCAGGTGCTAATTTACCTTGATTAAACTGCATCATTTGTTGATCAAAATTTTTCAACTTCTCATTTAAGATCTGTTTTTTGTTTTCAAGATCAGATTGAGTTTGACTTAAATTTTGCTTCAACTGTTTAATTTGCTGCTGCTCATCAATGATACGTTGTTGATCTTGTTTAAACTGAGCAGAGATTTTTTGACGCTCTGCTGAACGATTTTGGCTGTCGTCATATACAAGACGAATTTCTAACTTTGCATTTGGGTCATAAGTAAAGTAATTTTTACCTGTTCCTTCTTTCCAAATATCAGCAGCTTGCTGAGTAATCTCAAGCAATTGATCTTGACTTAAACCAAAACGAGGATCAACTTCAGCAATTCTATATGTCAAATGTTGAGCATTTTTCTGCTGAACTTGAGTATTTGCAGAAGTAGCCAAGTGAGCATTGGCCTGAAAATTAGAAAAAGCAAAGGCTACGCCTAGTAACAAAGATGTTAAACGCATAATTGATGGGGGGAGATTTAAAAAAAAACGTATTATAAGAATATAAAGTGAAAAATCAATCAAAAAATGTACAATTTGAATAAATAAATGAGACTTTAGTCTCATTATTTTTTACCCTTTGAAAAAATCATTTATTAGTAAAATTTGATTAATTTATATTTTATTTAGTTTATTTAACTGGTTAGCTTTAATAATTTTCACTATTTGATTTATAAAATGAGCCTAATAAATTTAGATCGGAATCTGTTAATTTGAAGTTGTGAATATCTTGCTCTTTTAAACGAGGATACATTAGAGACTTTGGGTTGGTTGTATGTTTTAGACCTAATGCATGTCCAAACTCATGAGCAAGGGTTAGGCGTAAATCATCGAATGAACTAAAACCATAAATCTGAATTTGATTATGACTGAATAAGCCCTTATGAAAAGTTTCTGGACCAACAGTCGTGGCTAAATTAATTTGTTTAATAGTTTCATTAAGTAGGCTTTGCTGTTGATTTATTTGCTTAATTTGAGAATTAAGACTTTCTATCTTATTGCTATGTTGAATAAATTTAGCTTTTAATTCTAATGATTGTTTATTTAACTGAGTTTGACGTTTGATTAAATCAACTTGATTGAATTTTCCCAAATTTCCTTGATTATAAAGAGTTACATCTTTCTGATACTGTTCAAATTTATTATTAAGCTGAAGTTTTTCTTCATTCAGAAGTACAGTTTCCTGATCTATTTGTTGTTTTAACAAATGAAGAGCTTTATTTTTCTTATGCCATTCTTTCTGTTGTTCTAATAAATTGTTTATATTACTTTTCTTTTCGTTCTGAACAGCTTGATAATCATCAAATACTAAGTTAATTGTAAGCTCTGCTTGTGAGTCATAAATAAAATAAGTTTTTCCTGTTTCTTTCTGCCAGATTTCAGCAGCTTCTTGACCAATTTGCATAAATTGTTCTTTAGTAAGATGAAAGCGTGGATCTATGAAATCAATCTTATATTTTAAAGGCTGATTAAAAGTAACACTGGATAAGTTGCTTTGAGCAAAAGCAAATGTGTGTAAGCTCATACTTAAGTAAAAGCTCATTCCCCACCATAGAAATTTTTTCATGGCAAAATAAAAATATAAATATTAATAAATTCTTATTGTTAGTGAGTAATTTAGATTCGTCAAAGTGATAAAGGAGACCAAAGAAGGCAATCATTTTGTGATCTTGCTAAAGAAATGGAATAAATAAAACTATTTATTTGGCATTAATTTTAAAATTAATAGATTTAATAACAGTGGTTTTATTTTTTAAAAAATACAATAAATAATAAATAGTTAGTTTTTATAAGTGACTATTTTGACAATAAATTATTTCTAAAAATATATAAATTGCAATTGTTATTTTTTGTAAACAATAAAAAACCGCGCTTTCGCGCGGTCTTTTTTTAAAGAGACAAATTATTTTTTGTCGTCTTTTACTTCTGTAAATTCAGCATCTACAACACCATCATCAGCTTTTTGTTGACCAGCTTCACCGCCTTGGAATGCATTAGGATCAAAACCTTCAGCACCACCAGCTTGTTGCGCTTGTTCATAAGCACGTTGAGTGATCGGCATCAAAATGTTTTGTAAAGCTTCAGTTTTTGCTTTGATCGCTTCAACATCATTTTCTTTAGTTGCTGCTTCAAGTTCAGAAACCGCTGTGCTTACCGCTGTTTTTTCATCTTCAGTCACTTTGTCACCAAGATCTTTAACAGCTTTGTTCGAGCTTGAAATTAATGCATCAGCTTCGTTACGAGCTTTTGCAAGTTCTTCAAACTTACGGTCTTCCTCAGCATTCGCTTCAGCATCTCTAATCATCGCTTCGATTTCAGCATCAGATAAACCTGAGTTTGCTTTAATCTGAATCGATTGCTCTTTACCAGTGCTCTTATCTTTCGCAGATACTTTCAAGATACCGTCAGCGTTGATGTCAAACGATACTTCAATTTGCGGCACACCACGTGGAGCAGGTGGGATATCGCCTAATTGGAAGTTACCCAACAATTTGTTTTGTTGAGCCATTTTACGTTCACCTTGGTAAACCGAAATATCTACAGCTGGTTGGTTATCAGCAGCAGTAGAGAACACTTGTGATTTCTTCGCAGGAATCGTAGTGTTTTTCTCAATGATTGGTGTTAATACACCGCCCATTGTTTCAATACCTAAAGTTAATGGTGTTACGTCAAGAAGTAATACGTCATTCTTGTCACCAGACAATACAGCACCTTGAATTGCAGCACCGATTGCAACTGCTTCGTCAGGGTTCACGTCTTTACGTGGCTCTTTACCAAAGAATTCTTGTACTTTTTGTTGTACAAGTGGCATACGAGACTGACCACCAACCAAAATTACGTCAGAGATGTCAGAAGTCGAAAGACCAGCATCTTTAAGAGCAATACGGCAAGGTTCAATTGTACGAGCAACTAGGTCAGCAACTAAACCTTCAAGTTTTGCACGAGTTACGTTGATCACTAAGTGTTTAGGACCAGTCGCATCAGCCGTGATGTATGGAAGGTTGATTTCAGTTGCATTTGATGAAGAAAGCTCGATTTTTGCTTTTTCAGCAGCTTCTTTCAAACGTTGTAACGCAAGTGGATCATTTTTCAAGTTCACACTTTGTTCTTTCTTGAATTCTTCAACTAAGTATTCAATTAACGCGTTATCAAAGTCTTCACCACCAAGGAAAGTATCACCGTTAGTTGATAACACTTCGATTTGTTGGTCGCCATCAAGGTCTGCGATTTCAATGATAGATACGTCAAAAGTACCACCACCTAAGTCGTAAACAGCAACTTTACGGTCGCCTTCTTTTTTGTCCATACCGAACGCAAGAGCCGCAGCAGTTGGTTCGTTAATGATACGTTTAACATCTAAACCAGCAATTTTACCTGCATCTTTAGTTGCTTGACGTTGAGCATCGTTAAAGTAAGCAGGAACAGTAATAACTGCTTCTGTAACTGTTTCACCTAAATAATCTTCTGCAGTTTTCTTCATCTTTTTCAAGATTTCAGCAGAGATTTGTTGAGGTGCTAATTTTTTATCGTTTACTTCAACCCAAGCATCACCATTATCTGCTTTGATGATTTTATACGGTACAAGACCAATGTCTTTTTGTACTGCTTGATCTTCATAACGACGACCAATTAAACGCTTGATCGCGAACAATGTATTTTTAGGGTTTGTTACTGCCTGACGCTTAGCGCTTTGACCAACTAAGATCTCGCCATCTTTATAAGCAATGATCGATGGAGTTGTACGTGCGCCTTCAGCGTTTTCGATTACTTTTACTTTATCGCCTTCAAGTACAGCAACACATGAGTTGGTAGTACCTAAGTCAATACCAATAATTTTTGCCATTTGGTGTGTTCCTCTAAAATTCTGTTGCAATGTTTTGCTTGTTATTCGATATGAGAGTCAATCGGTTTTTTTCAAGCATTTTTATGAAAAAAAATCAAAAAACTCTCAAATTCTTGTGCTTTTAGCAAAGCGATGCTTCGCTTTTGTTCGTTTTATTGACCAACCATAACCATAGCAGGGCGCAACAAACGACCATTTAAGGTATAGCCTTTTTGTAAAACGGTGCCGATTTCATTGGCTTGGGCATTTGGATCAATACCAACAGCTTGATGTAAATCTGCGTTGAATCCATTTTGAGTATCAGCTTCTACAACGCCAAATTTCTCAAGAGTTGTTAATAGTGACTTCAAGGTTAGCTTAATACCTTCAAGTACTGGTGTTTCTTCACCACCAGCAGCCTGAATTGCACGTTCTAAATTGTCGACAGAGTCCAACAATTCTTTTGCAAATTTTTCAAGCACAGTTTCTTTATGCTTCTCAGACTCACGTTGAATACGCTCTACACTTTTTTGTGCTTCATAAACTGCGTTTGCTGTACGAGCTTTTTCCAGCTTAAGATTTTCTTCTAGTTTAGTGATTTGCGCTTGTAAAGATTCAACGGTAACGTCGTTTGCTTGCTCTACACCTTCAGCTTGAGTTTGCTCGTTAGATTGCTCAGCTTGCTCATTTTGAATGTCTTGAGCTTGCTCATTTTGCTCATTAGCCATTGATGATCTCCGTTTAAATGGGTTTTTAAACATGTACAGTCCTTTTTGGCATCAGTATTTACTGTGTAAAACCTGAACTGCCATGCATATGCTGTAATTCATTAATAGGGATGAAGTATGGGCATTGCCTAAAAATTCAAGCGTACACGGCAATTTAAAGCTTTTAATTTTGCGGTTTTAAGTAAAAATCTAAATTTTCGATCATAAAAGCAATAAATTCTTGAGTAATTCGAGGTAAATGTTGTCTAGAGGCATACACGATCGACAAGCTTAGCTCAGGAGCCATAAAATTTTTAAATAAAGCGGTTAGGCGTTTTTCTTTTAAATCTTTTTCAACTAATAATGACGGTAACATTGCGACTCCCTGGGCATGTAAACACATATCGTAAAGCGCATTTACATCATTACTTTTGAAAGTCACATTCAAAGGATAGTTCTGAGGTTGTTGTTCATTATCAAACAGTGTCCAGTATTGGTGCTGACTATGATGAGCAATACATTCATGCTGAATCAGCTGACGAGGATGGAGCAGGGGACTGTGTTGTTTTAAATAATCTGGATGAGCACAGAAAACGGACTCGATCTGACAAACTGGTCGTGCAATTAAACCATCGGCTACCTTTTGGGTAATACGTAACGCTAAGTCCACTTGTGCATCTATAAGATCCATAGTGTTTTCGGTCAAATAAACATCAAAATTAATATGCGGATGCTGACGTTTAAATTGGCGAATACATTCTGCTACCCCAAGTTCAAACAAAAATAAACCACAGGTAAAACGAATCGTACCGTTATGTTGCTCAGGCGCTGCGAGCTCTTGTAAAAGTTGTTGTTGTTGTAAAATATTTTCACAGTAGAGCAGAGCTTTCTCACCTGCGGGAGTGAGGGATATTTTTCGGGTATTTCTCTGAAAAAGTCGAGTTGAGAATGTATGTTCAAGGTGCTCAAGATAACGTGAAACCATGGCGCGAGAATAATTAAGATGTTCTGCGGCTTTGGTCAAATTGCCATGCTGTGCAATAGAAACAAAGACCTGAATCGCTTTTAAAGTATCCATATGTCTAGCTATTATTACAATATATGCAACAGTTTATCTTAAATTAGTGCATTTATCTTGCATAAATTGCAATTTAAAGTGTTCTTCATGAAACAGGAGAATACCTAATGAAATTATTTAAATTAACAGCTTTTGCGCTTACTACTGCAACGGCATTAACTATGGCTCAGTCAGCTTTTGCTCAAGATCTCAAAATCCAGAGTTTTCTGGCTAAACCCGAACATTTTGGCGTGACGTCTACTTTAATTGAAGGCGATAAAGAAGTTCTATTGGTTAATGCGCAATTCTCAAAATCTGAAGCATTGCGCATTGCCGCAAATATTCTAGATAGCGGTAAAACGTTAAAAACAATTTTTGTAAGCTATGGCGACCCAGACTATTACTTTGGTTTAGATGTATTTAAACAGTATTTCCCGAATGTACAGATTATTGCCACTCCAGAAACAGTAAAGCATATTCAAGATACTCAAGCGCTTAAAGTTAAATATTGGGGACCACAAATGGGTGCAAATGCACCTAGCCAAATTATTGTGCCTCAAGCTTATACAGCTAAAACTTTAAAACTTGAAAATGAATCAATCGAAATTAAAGGTAAAAAAGAACTTACCTATTTATGGGTACCGTCTGCAAAAGCAGTAGTAGGGGGAATCCCTGTGTCTTCAGGCATTCATTTATGGATGGCCGATACTCCTAAAACTAAAGATCGTGCGGAAGTTATTCAATCCTTAGAAAGTATCAAAGCCCTTCAGCCTAAAATTGTTGTGCCTGCACATATGGTTGAGGGAGCTCCCCAAGGTCTCGATGCGGTTAATTTCTCGATTAACTATTTAAATAGTTATGAAAAGGCAGCTAAAGCAACTAAAAACTCTGCTGAGTTGAGCAAAGCTATGCAAAAGCAATATCCAACTCTTCAAAGTGTTGATAGCTTAGAGTTAGGGGCTAAAGTTGTAAAAGGTGAAATGCAGTGGCCATAATTTAACGTTTAAGCCATATTCACTTTCAAAAAGTCGCGATCATTCGCGGCTTTTTTATGAATAAATCACTTTTAAGGGTAAAAAAGCTCTGTAACAGTCTACGTACCTTATATAGCGTTTCTATAAATGGAAAAATTTTAAATATAAGGACTCGGCAGAATAAAAAGAAAAAATTGATAAAATTAAACAAGCGTTTATCTATGGTTTAATTTATAAAATAGATTGATTAGATTAAAAAATTGAATTTAATAAAAAATTGCAGAATTTGTACTTCTATTACTAGAAAAGACAACCAATGATACGCACGCCAGAAAAAAAAATTGTGAATTATAGGCAGCGCGAAGATGAACTTTGCATTTAAACGTTTGTCGTAATGAAAGGAAAGTGATTATGAAAAAATTAGGTCTTATCTCTGTAGTGCTTGCTGGTGTTGCTTTTACAGCTGTTGGTTGTGCATCTGAAGCCGGTTTAAACGCATCAGGTTCTGCTCAAACAAGTGCTAGCCCATCTGGGGTACAAGCAGGTGCTGGTATTGATGCAGGTGTTTCTGGTCAAGCACAACCAGGTCAAGTAGATGCTGGTGCTTCTGGTTCAGTTTCAGGTTCTGCAACTGCTCAGTAATTTGCTGCTAAAAATAAGAGACATGAGTTTATAGAACATATATGTTCAAGATGCCAATACATATATGAAATGAGCTGCTACTCATTTTTCTATAGATTAGAGAGAATTTATATTCCTCAAAAAAGCCCCAAAAGACTTATTTCTTTGGGGCTTTTTATATAGTAGTAAGTTTAGTCATCATGACGATAATCTCGGCGATCATGATCTCGATCTTCTACCCGTTTTTTATCCCAGTCACGGTGTCTTTTATCCCATTCACGACGATCTTTTTCTTGTTCACGAATATCTTTACGTTGTTGTTCATATACTCGTTGACGCTCTTCCCAACGCTTCCTTTCCCAATCATTATATCGACGTTGATCATCACGATCATAGCGGCGATCATGGTCATGGTAAACGTATCCGCCACCACGATAATAAGGATCATCTGGGTAAGCAACACAGCCTACAGTTAAAAGACTGGTTGCTAACATAGTAACAACTAGTTTTGCTGACATAGCGGTACCTCTTTTTGTCTGTTAACAATAATTGGCAAAAAAGTCCTGTTTTAATCGACAGATTTGTTAATGACATTTGCTATAAATCAGATTAGCGTAGATTGGTTTTTACCTTTGTATCTTGATTGCATGAGTTGTATGCGAATATAGTCAAACAACAAAGAATTCTGTAGAAAATATGAAGGATAAGAGGGATTCAAGGAGACAGGCATGACAGCATTTAATCAAAAAATTCAAACATTGCTAGATAAAGGGCAAGGCCCTGCCGCTCGAGCACTCGATAGGTTGCCTCGACTAGCCCAAGAGTCTCTTGCGAAAATTTTAGGATATTCTTATCAGTATCCAGATCTTGATTCATTTACTAAATGCATGATGGCTGTGCAAATTAAACAGGGGAAAGAGGGCTTTATTGGCTCTGACCCCATTCAATCAAGAAGAATGTTTGATGCACAAATGCAGGCTATACGCCAAAAACCAACTTATATTGATTCAGTAGAGGATATTCGCCTACCACTACAAAGCGGGACAATCTTTGCCAGACATTATCATCCTGCTCCTAACAAGAAATTGCCATTAATCGTGTTTTATCACGGAGGTGGTTTTGTCGTAGGTGGTTTAGATACCCATGATGAGGTTTGTCGTTTATTAGCTAAATATGCAAAAGTACAGGTACTCAGTATCGACTATCCTCTTGCTCCGGAAGTTTCACCACAACATTTAATTCAGTCATGTGAAGATGCATTAGCATGGGTTTATCAAAACCGCAGACAATTAAAAATTTTAAAAAATAGAATAGCGGTCGCAGGGGACAGTGCAGGTGGAAATATTAGTACTGTTGTTGCGCAAAGATCAGTAAATAAAGCTTATGCTCCGCAAGCACAATTACTTATTTATCCAACAGTGGATTTCAAAAGCAGACATCCTTCTTTTTATGCTTATAACGAAGGGTTGGTTTTAACAAATACCGATATTGATTACGTCACACAATATTATGCAACTCAGCATAATGTAGAACTTGATGATCCAATTATTTCACCTACCTATGGCAACCTAAAGAAAAATCCACCAGCTTTTGTGATTACAGCCGGACATGATGTCTTACATGACGAAGCAAAAATATATAGTCATAAGTTAAGACAAAATGGCGTAAAAATGTATTACGAAGAATTTCCGGAACAGACACATGGTTTTATTAATCTGACACCAATTTCTAGAAAAGCGAAACGCCATACTATCGAAATTAGTAAAAACTTTAGAAAATTCTGGGATAAAAATAGTTAAACAAACACAGTAATCCATGTTTCACGTGGAACATGGATTACTTAGAAAATAGAATTAAAATTCTTAATAAATACTCACTAGAATTCTTTGCTGTAGACGATTAGATTTAATGATTATCTTTTTATAAATTTTATTGTAGGAAAATATGAAAAAGCTATTGATGTTGTTTTGTCTAGGTCTAAGTAGTCACTCAGTATGGGCTAATAGCTTAGTTGAGATGCAAACAAATTTAGGCAACATCGAAATAGAGTTATATGACGACAAAGCACCGATTAGTGTGAATAACTTTAAAAGCTATATAAAGTCTGGTTTTTATAAAGAGACAATCTTTCATCGTGTGATTCCAGGTTTCATGGCACAAGGTGGTGGCATGACTGCAAATATGCAGGAAAAGACAACACGAGCGCCTATTAAGAATGAAGCAGGAAATGGTATTGCAAATACGCGTGGTACTTTAGCCATGGCTCGTACATCAGATCCAGATTCAGCTACTAGTCAGTTTTTTATAAATGTTGCAGATAATAAATTTCTTAACCGTTCACCAGGAAATCCAGGATACGCCGTTTTTGGTAAAGTGGTAAAAGGAATGGATGTGGTTGACCGTATTGTTCAGGTTCCTACATCAAACTATGGCATGCATCAAAACGTGCCAAAACAGCCTATAAAGATTGTAGATATAAAGATCAAAACATCGAAAAAAATAAATTAATGATATAAATCAAATGTTTAATAATTTTATAAGCTTTATTTGAGTGAAAAAGAACCGGTCGAACACAGATATTTATAAAAGTGCTTGCGTACCGGTTTTTTTTCCCTATAATGCACTCATCCCGACGCGATACACGAGAATATCTTAGCTTACAGGGTTAAGATAAAAGCTTAGTATTGTGTCGAATCTGTCTCTGACGAAGAGCAGAAAAATCATTAAGAGAATTGAAGA
>NZ_ALOW01000015.1:0-36486 GCF_000292385.1 Acinetobacter sp. GG2 | reverse complement strand
GATGGATGTGCATTATAGACTATTAATTCCCTGTTGCAATACCTTTCTCATATTTTATTATTCAACAGATCAATTTTTAGGCTTTTTCGCCATATTTCTATATTATTTGACCAATTTTACATTGATAATAGGTTATCGCTTCTGTATTAAAATATATCTCTATCCAACTGCATATTATAGATAGCCTGGCTAGCGGTTAAGGAATTATATGAATTATTCTAATTTACTATTATCGAGCTTATTAACTGTTGGTATTTATACATCAGCACACGCTCAAGAAAATCTTACTGAAGGATCTACCGCGAGTTCGGAAGATGTCGCTTCGACAGAGGCTGAGCAGAGCCGCCCCCGCTCACAAATTATTAAAGACTTAAAAGGTCTAAAAGCTAAAGATTTAAAAATCAATGCAAACGCTGCTCAACCTGACACAGTAAAAGATCCATTACAGTCATTAAACCGCCCTATTTATTCTTTTAATGACATGCTAGATCGCAACTTTTTGCGTCCCGTTGCAGTTCAATATAATGAAAAAACACCAGAAGATGTTCGCGGTTCCTATCGCCAGTTCCGCAAAAACCTGGGTGAGCCATGGAATGCTGTTAACCAACTCATTCAAGGTCGTCCTGGTCGCGCAGTAAAAACACTTGGCCGATTTACTGTGAACACCCTAACAACTTTAGGTTTAGCTGACCCCGCTAGTCGCTTAGGGCTTCCACCTGAAGATGAAAGTTTTGGCGTAACTCTCGGTTACTATGGTGTTCCTTCTGGACCATTCCTGATGCTACCTTTCTTTGGCCCAAGTACTTTACGTGATGGTTTAGGCTTAGCTGTAGACTCTCAAGCTCGTCCACAAAAGTATATTATGGATAACCAAGATGGTTTGTATTGGTCAACTAACGTCTTACAAGCTGTTGATACACGTGCCCAGTATTTAGATTTGGATCAAACGATACAAGGCGATCAATATGCGATGATTCGCGATTTGTATCTTCAACGTAAGGCATTCCAGATTGCCGAGAAAAAAGGTAATTCAGCAGACGTATCTTTCATCGATGATGACGAATCTGAAGATGTTCCAGATGATAGCCAACCTAAAAGCAAGAAATAATTAAAGAGGAAACCAAGGTATTGTATCTACTATATAGAAAGGCAATACCTTGATTTTGATTATACATCCTCTATGATGGATAAAATGATCTTGAAAAAGGACAATCATATCTTCTATGTATTTTATTAAACCGACACGCTCTATCCCTTTCTTAGAGCAAGCTCTGGATTCACTTCCAGACTTACAAGTCATTCACATAGATGATCTCGATTTATACGATCCAACAATTATCGCAATTGCTGATGTACAAGATTTCCTGACTTATAAATGGCGTTTACCTACCATTGTGATTGCTTTCGAACATGAAGGTAGTGCATTAGCTCAGGCATGGGAGGCAGGTGCTCTTGCTGGATGGGTATGGAATCAGTTACCTCAAGATCTGAATAAAGCATTAACAAGAATTGATGCTCAATATAAACGCAATCAAGATAGTCGCGACTTACCTTCGGCAGCAGAATTACAAAAACGTTTACTACCGAATCCTATTGATTTATTAAATTATGAAGTTGAAACTTTTTTCCAACCTTCCGCATATCTATCAGGTGACTGGTATGACTATTGGAAATTAAACGATAAAGAAGTTTTATTTTATCTTGCAGATGTATCAGGACACGGTGTAACAAGCAGTTTATTAACTTCTTGGATGGCCGCCTTTCATGGCCGTTCTAAAACACCCCGACAATTGATCAAAAAATTAAATGGAATGCTCGTTCAAGAGAATATTGAAAAGCATATTACGATTGTGGTCGGTATTTTAAATCTTGAAACGCATAATCTTCGCTGGTCTAGTGCAGGTCACTATCCTCCTCCAATTATTTTTGAACCTAATCAACCTCCAAAAATTTTAACGACTAGTAGCTTTCCTCTGGGCTTAACAGATGAATTGGAAGTTGAAGAACATGTATGTACATTAAATCGTCATGCGCGTTTCATTGTTTGTTCAGATGGAGCACTAGAACCATTTGATGGTGGATTGAATGATCAATTTCAACAATTGGTCCAACATTTGCAAAATCAATCATTCCAAGCCCCTGATCATGTTGCTGATGACATTGCCATCTTTAGTCTTTGTCGAATGAATTAATTTAAAAATCAATCAATTAAAAAATATACGACTTAAGGACTCTTGAGTCTGAGATGGCACTATGTGATAATTTTTCTATCCTTCTCTGAAAATGGCATTTATATGTCAACAGGTCATGTTGAATATGCAAGCTTAAATGGAACGCATATTTTCAAACTTATTGGTGAAGTGCGAGCCCATTCTTGTATAAGTCTAGACAAACTTTTAAACAGAATTGAACAGCAAGAGAATGTTGTTGGTGCAATCGTTGATTTAACCCAAACAACATTTATTGATAGTACTGTATTAGGCATCTTAGCTAAGCTAGGCTTAAAACTGAAACAGACTCATCATATTCAAGCTGTGATGCTATCTACCAATCCAGATATCACAACCTTAGCCAACAGCATGGGGCTAGGGCAGGTTTTTGTCATTTTGAATTATTGTGGCGATCCTAACGTTTGTACTTTGACGCTAACGGATGAACACATTACTCATAATGCAATGCTAAGAACCGTGCTGGATGCACACAAGACATTGATGAAACTTAATGCAAACAATCAGAATATGTTTGAGCCACTTGTTAAGCAATTGCAGAAAGAACAAGACACGCTTGAACAAGTATCTGATAAGCAAAATGCCTAAATTTTATTGCTAATCTGGATTTGTATATGACTCTTGTTTCAGTTGTTCAAATGAATTCTCAAGATGACATTGAAAGCAACTTTCAAATAATCAAGTCATTGATTCAGCAAAGCAAAGCTCAAAATGCAAGCTTAATTGTTTTTCCAGAAAACTTTGTATGTTTCGCTGCTGGTAAACAGCGTGAAACAGCTGAGCAATTTGAATCAATTCAGCAAAGACTTGAGAAACTTGCGCATCAATATCAAATTTGGATTGTTGCTGGCACTTTACCGTGCCCATTTCGTCCAGATGGTTCTATCATACAAGATGGCCGTGTGCGCACAGTAAGCTTATGTATTAGTCCAGAAAGGACAGAAGCACGTTACGACAAAATACATTTATTTGATGTTCAAGTTGGCGATGCTGTCGGTGGATATCAAGAATCTCGCTTCTTTGAACCTGGAACAGACGTTGTAGTCACATCTACCCCTTTTGGCAATATCGGGCTAATGGTATGTTATGACTTGCGTTTTCCTGAGTTAGCTTTAACCTTGAGACAACAAGGTGCTCATCTATTGACTGCACCAGCAGCATTTACCTATACAACAGGGCAAATGCACTGGCAGCTTTTATTACAAGCTCGTGCAATGGATAGTCAATGTTATGTTTTAGGGGCAGCACAGCAAGGTTGGCATGGAGAAAAACGTCAAACTTGGGGACATGCAGGAGCAACTGATAGCCGTGGACAAGTTTTAAGTATGATTGAGCATGAAGGTAGTGGTTTAATTACTGTACCTTTTGATTTAGCTGCTCAAGAGCTTGTCCGTACATCAATGCCTTTAATGACGCATCGTAAATTAATTCACTATTAAAAGCTTAATTATTCATGTGGAAATATTTAATTAGCATTTTTTGCTTAGGGGCAAATATTCACTGTTATGCAGCTGAATTTGGTGCAACAAATCATTTTGTTTCCCCAAACTTACAACTTAAACAAGATGTCCTTCCACCTACTCCTAAAAATATCCCTCTCCCTGCTTTTGGACAACGAATTATTGGTTGGGGAACCGGTGCAGAAGGTGCGAGACAACGTTTAGAGAATATTCAACCAGCTGATGTTTCTATGATTAAAAAACAAGGAACAACTTTAGAAATGATTACAGCTTGGCAAGATTTCTACGAACAAGAGCAACAACGTAATGAAAATAATCCAACTGCTAAATACCGTGCTCGTTTAATGAAAAAAATTGCCGATCTCTGGTAACTGTTCCAAATTCATATTTTCAAGTCATAGGGTAATTTTTCGATTACTCTTTTTTGCGTTATCTTATTTTTATCAATAACTCAAAATTATGAGCATTTAAGAAATTAAACATAAAGCGATATACTACAAAAGCATCTATTAGTTTTCTGAGAAATATATGGACCAAGACTGTCAAAATTTAAAGCTTGAGAATCAGTTATGTTTCCTCATTTATTCAACAAATTTAGCTCTTAATCAGCTTTATAGAAAACTTTTGACTCCATTAGGCATTACTTATCCTCAATATTTGGTAATGTTGGTTCTATGGGAAAAAGATGAGATTACCGTTTCAGAGATTGGCAACAAACTATTTTTAGAATCATCGACCTTAACCCCTATTTTAAAAAAGTTAGAAGCAATTCAACTCGTAAATCGCACTCGTTCAAAAGAAGATGAACGTCAAGTAATTATTACACTAAGTGAAAAAGGTAAAGAACTTAAGCAACAAGCCGTGAATATTCCAGCTCATATTTTGGAAGCAAGTTCTTGTGACATGACCACCCTACTTAGTTTGAAAGATCAACTAACACAACTTCGTACAAATATAGCCAAATAATCATCAATTTTTTTACAAATTTGGCTTGTTAAAATAATTAAGTCGTGTACGATATATTTGTATTCAATTTAATTTGGGAATAATAAGATGTCTTTAGAAAAAGTTGTGTATCGTGCAAAAGCTAAAGCAACTGGTGGCCGTGATGGTCGTGCAACTTCATCAGACGGCGTATTAGACGTACAACTCGGTGTACCTAAAGAAATGGGTGGTGCTGGTGGTGCCGTAACCAACCCAGAACAATTATTTGCAGCTGGTTATTCAGCATGCTTTTTGGGTGCTTTAAAGTTTGTTGCAAACCGCGATAAATTTAATATTAGCAAAGATGCCTATGTTGAAGGTGAAGTCGGTATTGGTCCAATTCCTACAGGTTTTAGTATTGAAGTAACGTTAAATGTTTACTTAATCGGTATGGACCGTGAAGAAGCTGAAAAATTAGTGGCAGCAGCTCATATTGTTTGTCCATATTCAAATGCGACTCGCAATAATATTGATGTGACTTTTAATATTGTGACTGAATAAGTTTTGATATTTCAAAAATGCCCGAATCAAATCGGGCATTTTTTATATCTTCCAAATTATGCTTCACTTGCCTCATTGGTTACTCGAAGCACTTCTTCGAGTGTAGTTTTACCCGAGAGCACTTTACGCAAGCCATCATCACGAATTGAACCTGAATACTGGCGAGCATGGTTTTCTAATTCAAACTCAGCCGCATTGCCATGAATAAGGCGACGCATAGGTTCATCAACAGGTACAATTTCATAAATCGCTGTACGACCATTAAACCCTAAATGTGAGCAATGATCACACCCTTTGGCTTCAGGTAACTTTAAAGCTGGCTCATGCGAGATATGTTGAAAAACCTGCTTTTCAAAAGTATCGGCTTCACGCCATGTCATACAATGTGGACATAAAGTACGAACCAAACGTTGAGCAACCACCCCAATTAAAGAACTTGATAATAAGAAGGGTTCAATCCCCATATCTTTAAGACGAGTAACCGCTCCAATAGCAGTGTTGGTATGTAGTGTAGATAAAACCAAATGACCTGTTAACGAGGCTTGTACTGCAATTTCAGCAGTTTCTAAGTCACGAATTTCACCCACCATCACCACATCAGGATCTTGACGTAACATTGCTTTTAAAGCACGAGCAAATGTCATATCCACTTTGGTATTCACTTGGGTTTGACCAATACCTTCGAGTTGATATTCGATAGGATCTTCGGCAGTTAAGATATTTCGGGTATTGTCATTTAGATCAGATAGAGCTGCATATAAAGTTGTTGTTTTACCCGAACCCGTAGGCCCTGTGACTAAAATAATGCCGTGTGGACGATGTACCAATTGCGTTAGACGTTCATAGTCATTTGCCATTAAACCCAAGTGAGTCATATTGAGTCGACCCGCTTGTTTATCGAGTAAACGCATAACCACCCTTTCACCATGTGACGATGGCAAAGTTGAAACACGGACATCAACTTCACGGCCAGCAAGACGTAAAGAAATACGTCCATCTTGCGGTACACGCTTTTCGGCAATATCGAGTTTCGCCATAACTTTAATACGTGAAACAAGTAACGGAGCTAGTTCACGGCGTGGCTGTACAATTTCACGCAATTGACCATCTACACGTAATCGTACAGATAATTTCTTTTCGAAAGCTTCAATGTGAATATCAGAAGCCCCTACTCGAATTGCCTCTGAAAGTAGTGCATTAATCAGACGAACAATTGGAGCATCATCTTCCTGATCCATCAAATCTTCTGTCTCAGGAACCTGATCGGCCAAACTTAATAAATCAGGATGATCTTCTAAACCTGCTGCAACTTGTTGTGATTCCCCTGTATCGCCGGCATAGCTTGTACTTAAGAGCGTATTAAATTCTTGTTCAGTACATAATTGGAAGTGAGCTGGCTTACCTAGAATTCGTCTTGCTTCCTGCAATGCAATTTTTTCAGTATTTTGACGTCTAATAATAAATACTTGATCACCGTCATAACGAAATAAAACACCATGACGCTTGGCAAAACTATATGGAACTTGTATTTGTTTCAATATTTGCATCACAATTTATAATGATGAGTAAGATGATTTTGAGTGTACTCTAAGCAGATTACAGCGTGAAGTCTGTTTAACAACTCGGTAGAGGAATTTTACGTCTTGTTTGAAAATAATGAATATCAGCCTCGCCCCCAAAATTCCTTAAAATGGTGGGGAGAACAGCGCTTTGAAATTAATCAGTCTAAAGCATGGCAATTTGGTTCAATGCTTTTTCGTCTAACGCGCGGTATAAAAGAATGGCGTATCGAATATTATCGCCCATCTCTTCAAGACGATAATGAGCAAGATTGGCATCCAGTTGCCGACCCACATTTTGCTTTTCCACATAATGTTCAAGTCGAACGGTATATGTTTCGAAAGACCAATTCAGAATTTTTACTTATGCCACGTCTGGCAGATCGTTCTGTGGTTATTAAACCTATTGATCCGATTTATATTCCAGCAGGTCAGCGAGGAACACTTTATATTAGTACGCCTCTCTGGATTGCTGGTTTAGTTGAAAGTCAGCATGAGCCTTTATTTGAAATTCCTGTAATTCAGCCTAAAGATACATGGTTTGGGCCTAATGCGCAGCAAGGTGAAGTTTGCTATGCAACCTCTGTTGATGGACGTACTGATTTAAACTTGTTAACACCACGTGCGTTTCGTGCAGTTACACCTATTGATTTTCACAATACCAGTAACCATCAATTACGCTTTGATCGTATGAATGTACCAGTAACTGCCCTACCTCTTTTTTATAGTGAAAGTACTGGTCGTTTATGGACTTCTCAAATTAAAGTTTATTATGAGGGCTCTGACCGTCCTGCCCGTATTCGTATTGAAAATCGTACGCCACCTCTTGCTGGTGAAGTGACTTATGTTCATCCCCCGCGGTCACCTGGTGGTGCACTATTTAATATGTTTGATTCATTCTTTTAAGGGGGTTATATGGCTGATACAAATATTCCGAAAGAAATCGCTTATAGTCTCAAAAGTATATTTACCAATATTAATACCGAACGTATTAGTGAAATTTTAGTCGGTGTTGTGCTTTGCTTTATTGGTTTTATTCTTGCACGCATTATTTCAAATACATTTATTAGAACTATTGGCTCACGCTTTAATGCTCATCAACGTTTAGTGTGGCGTCGTGGTATTTTTTATTTTATTTTCTTACTCTTCATTATGACGAGTTTAAAAGAGGCAGGATTTAAACTTAGTGTATTCCTTGGAGCGGCAGGGATTTTAACAGTAGCACTTGGTTTTGCTTCACAAACATCAGCCAGTAACTTAATTAGTGGTCTATTTTTGATTGGGGAAGGTTCATTTGAAGTCGGTGATACCATTCAAATTACCCTCATTCGTGGCAATACCATCGAAGGTGAAGTCATTTCAATTGACCTACTCTCGGTTAAGCTACTCACGCTCGACAATGTTTATATTCGTTTGCCGAATGAACAACTCATTCGTGCGCCTGTACACAACTTATCTAAATATCCGATACGGCGTATTCCAATTACACTCGCCATTAACTTTCACGAAGACATTATTAAAGTTCGCGAAGTTTTACTAAATGTGGCAGCAAATTATCCACTCGTATTAGATGACCCAAAACCTGCGGTAACTGTAACTGCATTTAGGGAATCATCGATTGAACTTTTATTTGCAATGTGGTGCCGCCAAGAAAATTCTTTAAAAGTTCGAGATGAAATGCAAGAACGTATCCGAAATGGCTTTTTAGATAACCAAATTGAAATTCCTGTTCCTAAAATGGGATTAATTGATCGTCCATCTACTGTTTTTGCTGAAGATGATATTGATCAATACAGCAACCAGAAAGAGTTAAAACGAGAGCCTAAAGCTTAGGCTCTTGATTCTTCTGCACAGAGGATGATGGTGGTAATGGTGCAAGATAAGCAATTATCAACATTACCCCACCTGCTCCAATAAATGAAATAACTCGAGTTAATGTTGCACTTTGCGATAGATCAAGCAAAATCAACTTTAATACAACAATCCCTAAAAGTGCTGCACCTACAAACCAGAGTTGACGAATCATTTTCCGACTAGAGTATGTGGTCAATACAAATGCCAAAATAACCCAAAGTAGTGTCAGGCTTAATTGGACTATTCCATTTGTCCAAATTGCCACGCTCCATAGTGGTGTCGCCCAGTAGTGGTGCAAGCCACGAACGACCACACTACTGAACACCAACAATCCCACTAAAATTGTTGTAATTTTAAAAGTCCACTCCAGTGACTTATCTTGATCAAAATCATGTTGATAAATAATAAAGAGTAGACCTGCAAATCCCGCAATTGAAAGTAAGTCAGTTAAGTTAAATAAAGGAACAAAATATAGGTACTCGGCAGAATGAATATCAACACTCATCGCAAGCAACCACAATAAGCTCAAACACCACACCGGAATTTGATGCAACAACGTCGTTTTATGAGCTTTATATGCCCAAATTGAATACCCCCCTGGAACAAAAGCCAAAGCCACAATTGGCATTTGCGGAAAAATAGCCATACCCACTATCGCTAATACTAACCAGCTTAAACCAGCCCAGACTTTTAAGTAGCTAGACTCCCCCGACTGCGGTTGAGCGATAATAAATAAACCACTAAGAAGAATAGTACTAACAAGGAAAGTAATTTGCTGTAATGAATCTACCCATTTAAACAACGTAAGAACTTGACTTGTAAAAGCTTCACCCAAAATTAGTAACAGTAACAGACTAATTAAAAGTAACTGTAAACTTTCCCATTGGACGCGAAGCTTATAATGAATAACTGCACTAAATATTGCGATTAGGGCTATGGCAAACATCAAATATGGGCTTAAGGCATGATGATGCCATGCCATTATTTCTACACCTGCTACAGCACCCGCATACATACCTAGACATAAGAAAATGCCACTAAACATGCTTGCACTGAAATAACGTTGTTCTTTACTGTTGTATTGCAGTAAATAAAAAGCTGAAATGAATTGAGCAATTGCATAAATGCTAGTGCTTAGCGTTGGGAACTCTTCATTTGCCCAAACCTGATAAAACAGTGCAAGTGAGCTAAGTAAAACTAAAACTACACCAATATATCGGCTTAAACGGTAGCGCTCAGTTACTCCCCAAACGATTAAAGCCGTACCTTGTGCAACCCAACCAATAGCAGTCCAATGTGCCCCTTTCGCGAGTGGAAAAATTAAGGCAAAAAAAGCAACGGAAAGAATGAAAAAGCTTTTGGCAAGAACTGAAAGTTGTGGATGGGATTTTTTAATCCAATAAGTTAATACCGCATAAGTACCCGCTAATACAGCAGCGCCAATCGTCAAAGCTTGGGTAGACTCATGAACTAAATAAGCATGAAGCGTAAAACCCAGTACAGGCACACTAAAAATAAGACCAACATCTAACAGTGGAGGTAAACGAATACCCACTTGTTTATCATGTTCTGAAACCCGCGATATATTTTGGCTATAACGAACACTTAACCAAATAAACAAAGCAATATGACACCATAAGATCCAGTCTAATGTGTCAAATTTTGCTGGCTCAGCATAAAATGCGATTGCACTACCACCAATAAACATCGTGGCAAAGAAAGCAATCTGATTTAGGATTTTCCAAGGCTGAATAAAATTAACAGCAGCCACTGCAAGATTAATGACGAAGTAATAACTAAATAGAAAAATTACATCTGGGCGATATTGCGGAATAACTAAAGGAGCCGCATAAGCCATACCGAGTGCTAATATTGCCAAATAAATTGCTTGTTGTTTTAAGCTCAGGAATACTGTAATTGCTAATAAAATAGCAAATAAAATACTCGCTGTAGTGATATTGGCAATGACACTAAAATGATGTGAGAACACAAGTGTCAAAAATACAACCGCAAGCCCTACACCCTGCAATGCCACAGCAAAAAGCTGGTTTTTCTTTTGCAAGGTATATCCAAATACCGTTAATACAGCTCCAGCAATTGCAATAAAGCCCAGCTTAATACCTAAGCTTAACTGCCAGTGTTCGCTTGCAAAACGTAATAACAACACTACTCCAACCATCAGCACAGCAACAGCAACTCTTAAAATTGGATTGCCATGAACCATCCAATCGACTGCTGGTTGCCACCATGCGCTTTGTACATGGGCCATTTGTTGTTCTTGATTTGAAGCTATTGTTTCAGGTAGAGCTGGCTTGACTGGCTCAACGATATTTTTTAGATCAACTTGCTCTATCGCTGGAGTTATAGCTTCTGTTTGTAGAGTATCGTTTACACGAACAGTTTGTTTTGCTGACTCAAGGAACAATAGACGAGTATGAAATGCACTAATGATTTGAATCAAACATAACAATAAAACCAGTAATGCCCCACCAGCAATCCACATCCAATGATTAATATAAGCAACTAATGCAACCAAGGCGGCTGCATAAATTACTGTTCTTTGTATGTGTATAGAATAAAGTGGCGTTTTCTGCTGAGAAAACTGTTGTTCTAAATGAATTAAACGCTGATGCAAATTTGATAAAAATTGAACTAATATGACAGTGAGCGCAATAGATAAAGCAACAACGGCGCTTTGAAATTTAAAACCAATTGAAATGGCTAAAAACAAAGTCAAAGCGATCAAAACGACGATCATTCCCTGTTTGTCTTTTTTATACATGGGCTTAGTAATATGACACCTTCATTACATGTCATCTTACTTCAAGCCAATACAAGCGTATATTTATACATACAAAATACTGCAAAAATCATAAACCTGCATTCATAGCCATTTTCACGTAAAATACCCCTAATTCAAATTAAGGAATTGTTCAATGCCACCATTTGTCTTGGTTGATGGGTCCTATTTTTTATTTCGTGCATATCATGCATTACCACCATTGACGACCTCTACAGGGTTACATACCAATGCAATACGTGGAGCAATTTCTGCCATTCAAAAATTAATGCGCCGTATGCAGCCAACACATATGGCTGTCATTTTTGATACGCCTGAGCCAACTTTCCGTCATAAGCTTTCACCCATTTATAAAGGTGATCGCCCAACCATGCCTGAAGAGTTATCTCAACAGATTCCATATTTGCATGCATTGATTAAAGCTCAAGGGATTCCTTTATATAGCCTTCCGGGTGCTGAAGCTGATGACATTATCGGTACACTTGCTAAACGTGCCGTACTCGAGGGCCATCATGTCCTTATCTCAACTGGAGATAAAGACATGGCTCAGCTCGTCAATGACCATGTAAAATTAGAAGATAGCTTTAAAGATCGCGTCATGGATATCGATGGCGTATTTGAAAAATTTGGTGTTTGGCCAAATCAGATTATCGACTACTTGACTCTAATGGGCGATGCATCTGACGGTATTATGGGCGTGCCTGGCGTAGGTGCAAAAACAGCAGCCAAGTTACTGACCGAATATGGCACTTTAGATAATATCATTGCTAATGTAGAACAGCTTAAAGGCAAACTGAGCCAAAATATTAAAGACAATTTAGATAACATTAAGCTTGATCATCAATTGGCAAGTATTGTTTGCGATCTTCCTTTAGAACTCGACTGGCATGAGTTAAAGCTTACTGATCCAAACGTAGAGGCTTTGCGTAATCTATACACTGAGCTTGAGTTTAGAAACCAATTACAATCGCTTGATCATCCAAACAACCCCAATAGTTCAAGCTACAAACAGCAAGCTTCACAGACAGTGGTTCAAAATGAAGTTAAACCTGCTGAAACGATAGAAACCGAAGATCACGCCAGCTTAACTAGTCAAGATGACCAGCTTGGAACTGCAAATTATCATACTGTTTTAACTCAAGAAGCTTGGGATCAACTCTGGCAACGCATGCAAAATGCCGATCATTTTGCTATTGATACAGAGACCACAAGTCTTGATTACCGTATTGCAGAAATGGTCGGTTTTTCAATCGCCTTTGATGCACAAGATGCCTACTATGTGCCTTTAGCACATAACTATGAAAATGCACCACAACAACTGAATCGTGAACAAATTCTGGCTCAAATTAAGCCTGTGCTAGAAAATGAAGCAGTTAAAAAAATTGGTCATCACCTTAAATACGACGCCCATATTTTTGCAAACCACGGTATAGAGCTTAAAGGCTGGTATTTCGATAGCATGCTGGCATCTTATGTACTAAATGCAGCAGCAACTCGTCATGGCATGGATGATGTAGCTCGTGTCTACTTAAGTCACTTAACCACGACTTTTGAACAAATTGCTGGTAAAGGTGCTAAACAGAAGACTTTTAATCAAATTGAGATTGAAGTTGCTGCTCATTATGCAGCCGAAGATGCACATGTGACCTATCGTTTATATGAAGTCCTTTCAAATAAACTTAAAGCACACCCTGAATTAGAAAATATTTTATACAACATCGAAATGCCAGTTGCCCGAATTTTGTCAGGCATGGAAGAAGATGGTATTCGACTAGATCATGCATTCTTAGACAAGTTAAGTGTTGAATTTGCAAAAACCATGGAAGGGCTTGAAAATCAGGCTATGGAAATTGCGGATGAAACTTTTAATATTGCTTCACCTAAACAAGTCGGCGAAATCCTATTTGATAAATTAGGAATTAAAGGCGGTAAAAAAACTGCAACTGGGCAATACAGCACTAGTGAAAGTGTTTTAGAAAAAATTGAACATCCTTTAGCGGAAATTATTCTAGAACATCGTGGTTTGGCAAAGCTAAAAAGTACCTATACGGACCGTCTAGTAGAGCAATCTCATAACGACACGCATCGCGTACATACGAGTTATCATCAAGCACTCACAGCGACAGGCCGTCTCTCCTCTTCTGATCCTAACTTACAGAATATTCCAATTCGTAGACAAATTGGCCGTCAAATTCGTAAAGCATTCATTGCACCAGAAGGGCGAGTTTTACTAGCAGCCGATTACTCGCAAATTGAACTTCGTTTAATGGCTCATTTTTCTCAAGATGAAGCATTGGTACACGCGTTCCAACATGGTCAAGACGTTCACCGTCGTACGGCAGCAGAAGTATTGGGTATTGCAATTGAAGATGTGACCAATGACCAACGCCGCCAAGCGAAAGCAGTTAACTTTGGTCTACTGTATGGTATGTCTGAGTTTGGCTTAATTCGTCAATTAGGCTTCACACGTCAAGAATCGCAAAATTATATTAAGCAATATTTCCAACGCTATCCTGGCATCTATGAATATATGCAACGTACCCGCCAAGTAGCATCAGAGCAAGGCTTTGTTGAAACTATTTTAGGTCGTCGTCTTTATACACCTGATATTGATGCACGAAATGTAATGGTGCGTAAGGCTGCCGAACGTGCCGCGATCAATGCCCCTTTACAAGGTAGTGCGGCTGATATTATTAAACTTGCAATGATTGAAGTTGATAAAATCTTGCCAAAAGATCAAGCCAAATTACTACTTCAAGTACACGATGAATTAGTATTTGAAGCTAATCAAAATATTGCTGAGGAACTTTCAAAACAAATCGCAAAAGTCATGGAATCTGTTGTAGAAATTTCCGTACCGTTAGTGGTTGAAGTTGGGCAAGGACAAAACTGGGATGACGCACACTAAGTCATCAATAAACCAATAAAAAAAGGGCTGTGAAATACAGCCCTTTTTTATCGTCTCAACTTAAAGTCCAGTTAAAAGAACTTTAGCGACTTCATTCATTAAGATCTCGGCAATATACAGTGCCAAGAATGCCAAAATTGGAGACAAATCAATCATTCCCATATTAGGCAACAAACGACGGAATGGTGCCAGTAATGGTTCAGCTAAATCTTGAATCACCTCAATATAAGGTGAACGCGATTGAGTGAACATAACCACCCAACTCAAAATGATTGTCGCAAAAATCAAATAACGGCAGAAACGAATCAAATCTTGAATCATGGTCACAAATGTCAGAATCACTAAATGAATCGGACTATTTGGCATCGAGCCAGAAAGATACATTACACCGAAAATTTTCAGTAAATATAAAATAATTAAAAGAACTAACGCGGCTAAATTGAATCGGCCTTTTGCGACCGTTGGAAAAATTCGGCCAAAAATATCAACAATTTTCGTCGCTTTTACTGTCGATAAAACCACAGGATTATAAGGACTTACTGCCGCCAATTGCATTAAAAAACGGAAAAAGACCAATAAAATCGCGACATTAATTAAAATTCCAAAAATTAGCGCAGAATTTGCACCCATAGTTGTCTTATCCTATTTAAGCTATTTTGCACTGTCACTCAGTTCTTGAGCCAACTCTTGACTACGCTTCTGTGCAGCAGCCAATGCAGATTGAATATTTTGGGAGATTTGTGCACGGTCAAAAACTTCAAGTGCAGCTTGTGTCGTACCATTTGGTGATGTCACATTCTTACGAAGTTCAGATGGAGTATTTGAACTCGTAATTGCCATTTGAGCTGCACCTAATGCCGTTTGAAGAGTTAAAGCAGTGGCAACTTTTTCATCGAGTCCTAAATTTTTACCAGCACGGATCATACTTTCCATGAGATAGAAAAAATATGCAGGACCTGAGCCAGAAACCGCTGTTACCGCATCAATTTGAGCTTCGGAGTTTACCCAAATTGTTAAGCCTGTGGCTGCTAAAATTTGACTCGTTAATTCACGATCCGCAGAGCCCACCACATCATTTGCATAGATACCATGCGCACCAGTTTGAACGAGGGCTGGCGTATTTGGCATAACGCGAACAATTCGGTTGCTATCAATTAAGTTTGATATCGTTTGAATTTCAGCACCAGCAATAATTGATATAACCAATTTATCTGATAAAAGCCCTTTTAGAGGACGCAAAACAGTTGCCAAAACTTGTGGTTTTACTGCCAATACAACGACATCCGCATTTTTAATTGCAGCCACATTATCTTGCGTTACATGAACTTCTTTTTCTTGTAATAAATGGCGGATTTGTTCAACTGGATCTGAAACGGTAATACGTGTTGGCGGTAAACCTCTTGAAATCAGGCCACCAATCAACGCTTGGGCCATATTACCACCACCAATAAAACAGATATTACTATTTACTGCACTTGTCATAACCATATTCGCCATTTACCAGATCACAAGAATGAGAAATTAAATCTGGTTGCCATCCTCCTTGCTCACAATACGGAGACTGAGCCAACCAAAATCCTTTCGGTGTAAAAACCCCAAGCATAACATTATCTATGACTAATATTTGAATTGTATGACGAAGCCAAGGCAAAATATGTGCTTCTTGAATTGCTTTTTTTAATGGCCATTGCCCAACACGACCATATAAATGGACTTTTTCACCGCCTTGACGTCGAATTATTTTCAATTCTTTATTTAATAAAGAATGACTCAAACCAATTTCTTTAGACAGAATATGAAAAAGTCCAGAAGCCCCCTGCCATTTTTCTTCTAATTTAAATGCATGCTCGAGTTCAGCTTCAACCGGATCTAATGTTTCGGCAAGAAAATCTTGCTTACTTAATCTATAAAGGTAATTTTGATAACGAACATAGTAAAACTGATTCCAGTGCAAAGCGGCTTGCGCATCAGACTTTGAATTAATTACTTCACTCTTTAACCGCTCAACCATTTCAAATGCAGGCCGATATTGTCCATCACCTTTCATCCAAACAGAAAGTAATTGACGCTGACGTGCAGATGTCAACTCTAGTAATTTAGTTAAATCTAAACACTCAGCCGTGCCACAATGCTCTAAATCAACTTTTAAAACTTCTTCTAAAATTTCAGAAGCGTCTTGCATCAGGTAACTGGTTCGGCTTAAAGCCTGCTGCATTTTTGGAAATCGGTTTTTTAAGAATGGCCAAAGCTCTTCACGTGACCATGCCCGATCATAATGAATATCATAATTTGTAGGATCATTTACATACTCAATTTCAAGTTGAGCGGTCCAAGCAGCAATTTGTTCACGAGTTAAATCTAAAAAAGGACGCCAAATCGCCATATCTACACGATAATCAATAGACTGCATAGCAGCAAGTCCATCAACACCAGCTCCTGACAACAATCTTAATATAACTGTTTCGGCTTGATCTTGTTGATGGTGTGCAAGCACTAAAGTTTCATTAGGTTGTAAATGCTGTAGATAAGCTTGATAACGTGCCTGACGTGCTTGAGCTTCCAAATTACCATCAGTAACTTGGACTTTTTGAATAATATAAGGGATGTTTAAACTTATTGCTTGATTAGCAACTAGTTTCGACCATTCTGCACTTTGTTCTTGCAGTTGATGATCAATGTGAATTACTCGGATCTTTTGAGGGAAAATTTGAGACATCAAATGTAGCAGCAGCATTGAATCCATGCCGCCACTACATCCAATAAGAAAAGAGCTATTCTCTGAAAACTCTTGAGACTGCTTTAAGACGCTATGCCTAAATTTTCGCTGCCAAACTTCATTAAACGTTGATAACGCGCTTCGCATCGTTCATTTGCATCCATTGGTAGCAATTCATCTAAAGCTTGCTTCAAAACTACTTTTAGATTTTGCATAACGCGCTCAGGGTCTAAATGAGCCCCTTCGCCTTCATCTACTACATATTCAACAATACCTAAAGATTGCAGCTTATCTGCTGTCAAACCTAAAGCTTCACTTGCTTGAGCCGCTTTTTCAGCAGTCTTCCACAAAATAGATGCACAGCCTTCTGGTGAAATAACAGAATAAATACTATGAGATAGCATAATTACTCGGTCAGCAACACCAATACCTAAAGCACCACCAGAACCGCCTTCACCGAGTACTGTTGCAACTACAGGAACTTTCAAACTTGAAAGTTGAGCAAGACTCGTTGCAATTGCTTCAGCTTGTCCACGCTCTTCAGCACCAACACCTGGGTAAGCACCCATAGTATCAATAAATGTAAAGACTGGAAGATTAAAACGCTCAGCCATATCTAATAAACGCTGAGATTTACGATAACCTTCTGGGTTCGCCATACCAAAGTTGTGCTTTAATTTTTCACGGGTACTACGACCACGGTGTTGTCCAATGACCATCACAGGTTGACCGTCAAAACGAGCAAGACCACCTACCATCGCACCATCGTCACCAAACAAACGATCACCATGCAAGGCATCAAACTCTGTAAAGATTTCACCGACATAATCTAGAAATTGCGGACGATCAGGATGACGTGCAATTTGAACCGTTGTCCACGCTTTGGACTGAGTAGCTTTTTTCATAGGTCGAATATTATCCCTTTAATCGATAAATTTTTCCGACTGAATATTCAATTCAATGTCCCAATGCTTAAACTGCTCTTGCTCATCATGCAAGTCGGCAACTAACAATGGCCATTGTTTGGCATCACCAGAAACACTAAGCTGCCATTGTTGATCATTTATGATGGTTAATTCAATGGCAGGAAGCATCTGATCACTGCGACTATGATTGAGTAAAACTGCAAGGCGAAGTAATAAACTTAAGTAAAGTAATTTATTACCGCCAGCCTTCAAAACTTCATTTTTTACATCATTACGTAATTTACGTCGATGGTGAGCAACTAAATGTGAAAGATGATTTTGATCAATTTGTGAGAAACCAGGAATATCAGAATGCTGTAATAAATAAGCACCATGACGATGGTAACCACCATGACTAATTGCTAAACCAATTTCATGCAAATAGGCTGCTCTACGTAGTAAGTCACTGTCTTCACTGGTTAAATTAAGTGATTTTGCAACACCATCAAATAAATGTTGGGCTGTATTTACGACACGTTCTGCTTGTTTAGGATCGGCGTTATAGCGCCCCATTAAGGCCTGTACACTACGATCTCGAATATCTTCATGCTTGAAACGACCTAACAGGTCATACATGACCCCTTCACGTAATGCACCATCAGAATATGCCAAACGTTCAATTTCTAAAACTTCAAAAACTGCGTACAAAATTGCCAATCCGGCTGGCAAAACTGCTCGTCGATCTTCTCGTAAACCTTCAAAATCAATTTCAGAAATATTTTTGAACTTAAGTAGTTTATCTTTGAGTTTATATAGGCCTTCTCGAGTGACATTTTCTTGTTCGTCACTTAACCCCATATTCACCATAATTTGACGGCAAGCTTTAATCGTTCCACTTGAGCCAACAACAGTATCCCAACCTTCCATCTTATAAGTCGTTGCGATTGCTGAAAGTTCTTTACGGGCAGCGACTACAGCTTTATCAAAGGCTTTTTGTGTGATTTCGCCATCAGCGAAATAAGCTTTTGTATACGCCACACATCCCATTTGTAATGATTCGGTATAAATTGGCTCAAACTCTTCGCCAATAATAAACTCGGTAGATCCCCCACCAATATCTACAACTAAACGACGTCCGCCATTAGCCATCGTGTGAGATACACCAAGATAAATCAAACGAGCTTCTTCACGACCCGCAATAATTTCAATAGGTTTAGGTAAAATTTCGGCCGCTTTTTGAATAAACTCATGACCATTTTTAGCCTGACGTAAAGCGTTGGTTGCCACAATTCTTAAACGATTGGGTTGAACCGAACTTAAACGTCCAACGAAACGAGCTAAACATGCTAATCCACGTTGTTGCGCTGCTTCTGTTAGGTTTTTATTTTCATCCAGACCAGCTGCAAGCTGTACTTTCTCTGACATTGAAGCCACTTTTTTAACTTCACCGTGATCTACCCGTGCAATCGCAAGGTGAAAACTGTTCGACCCCATATCTATGGCAGCAAGTAATTCTTCATCAATCAGAAAGTCAGACATTATTGAACTAAACCCATAACAATTCACGCCTAGAGTAATTCACAAGAATGCAATTGAAAAGCCATTTTCATCAACATTTATTAGCCATCGATATTTTTCTAATTGTTAAACGATTGTACAAGCCGATGATGAATATCGTGAGCATCCATTAGACAAATTTAGTTAAGCCTTGAATAATAGCATCAAACCCTTACATTGAACTAAGTAGCTATGTAATACTGATAGAGATTATATCCTCACACAGTGATAGCACTTTTTTCTAAAAATTGGAGCCGTACCATGTCTGCGACTATTGTAAATACAACTGATGATAACTTCCAAGCAGATGTTCTTGATGCTGAAACACCTGTACTTGTTGACTTCTGGGCAGGTTGGTGTGCGCCTTGTAAAGCTATTGCACCTGTTCTTGAAGATTTATCAAGTGAATATGCTGGTAAAGTAAAAATCGTTAAAGTTGACGTGACTTCTTGTGAAGATACTGCAGTAAAATACAATATCCGTAATATTCCTGCTCTATTACTTTTCAAAAATGGTGAAGTAGTAGCTCAACAAATCGGTGCTGTACCTCGTTCTAAACTCGTTAGCTTTATTGACGAAAACGTTTAAAACGAAACGTTATAGATGAAAATACGCTATACCTATATAGCGTATTTTTTTCGGCTATAAATTGACAAATTAGCTGATCTCACTTATATTGCATGCTCAAGAGGCACTGAAGGGAATCGTCTTCTGTCCGGCTTCTTACAAGACACAAACATAAAGATCGCCACTCGGCAACAGAAATTGTTTTTTCACATTTCTCTTCGAAACAGTTAATCAGACTTCTGAATTGTTATTGTGTAAATACAATTGCGATACTCTTTTTTGTATGCGAGCGATTTTTCTTCTTTTAAACCACACTCTACTCTTTCCTAATTCTGACCCTTATGAATTTAACTGAACTCAAGAAAAAACCAATCGGCGAACTAATTAAAATTGCTGAATTTATGGGCCTTGAAGGTATGGCTCGTAACCGAAAGCAAGATATTATCTTTGCCATCTTGAAACGCCATGCAATGAATGGCGAAGAAATTTTTGGTGACGGCGTTCTTGAAATTCTCTCTGATGGTTTTGGTTTTTTGCGCTCTGCCGCAGGTTCGTATTTAGCAGGTCCGGATGATATTTATGTGAGTCCTTCACAAATCCGACGCTTTAACTTGCGTACAGGTGATACCATCACAGGCACTATTCGCCCTCCAAAAGAAGGTGAGCGTTATTTTGCGTTGCTCAAAGTTAATCAAATTAACTACGACACGCCAGAAAATTCTCGAAATAAAATTTTATTTGAAAACTTAACTCCTCTTTTCCCAACCGAACAATTGGTTATGGAACTAGGTAATGGTACGACAGAAGACTTAACTGCTCGTGTTGTCGACTTAGTTGCCCCAATTGGTAAAGGTCAACGTTCAATTATTGTTGCACCGCCAAAAGCGGGTAAAACAATGTTACTTCAAAACATTGCGCAATCTATTGTTAGAAACAATCCGGAAGTATTCCTTATTGTTTTACTTATTGATGAGCGTCCAGAAGAAGTAACTGAAATGGAGCGTACTGTACGCGGTGAAGTTGTTGCCTCAACATTTGATGAAGCACCTGCCCGTCACGTACAAGTTGCTGAAATGGTGATTGAAAAAGCAAAACGTCTTGTTGAACATAAAAAAGATGTTGTGATTTTGCTTGACTCTATTACTCGTTTAGCTCGTGCATACAACACTGTAATTCCTTCATCTGGCAAGGTACTAACAGGTGGTGTAGATGCTCACGCATTAGAACGTCCTAAACGTTTCTTTGGTGCTGCACGTAACATCGAAGAAGGTGGTTCTTTAACGATCATTTCTACTGCGCTTATTGAAACTGGCAGTAAAATGGACGATGTAATTTACGAAGAATTCAAAGGTACTGGTAACCAAGAAATTACACTTGATCGCCGTATTGCTGAAAAGCGTGTCTTCCCTGCCATGAATATCAAAAAGTCTGGCACACGTCGCGAAGAACGTTTAATGGATGAAGATAAATTACGTAAAGTCTGGATTCTCCGCAAACTTCTTCACCCTATGGATGAGTTGGCTGCTATGGAATTCTTACTTGATCGTATGAAAGAAACCAAAACAAATGATGATTTCTTTGATCAAATGAAACGTAAAGCTTCAACTTAATCAATTTTATTATCATTGAAAAAAGCTACTCTATTGAGTAGCTTTTTTATTTGGTTGACAAGCTTTACACAAAAATACATTTTGTTATTTTCTATGTAAGAATATATTTAAGCTTTTGAAAACAAATATTTTTAATTTAAAAAAATTAGGTTTTTTAATAGCTTATTCACACCTTTTCCAATATATTCAAACTAATTGATTGTTTTTTTCTGTTAAAAAACAGCCTGTTTTTTGATTTTTTCTGCGCTTTTTTGACAGGTGGCAGTAGTATTTCAACATGCGCAGTGATAGCATAGCGGCAGACCAGTTAGACTGCTCCATGCGTTGTTACCTAGCTACGTTTAGGAATAATAAAAGCCAAACAGCCTAACTTAGGTTTTTTTAATCTCAAATTTTTTTTGTGAGAGTGATGCCATGTTATTCAAAAAATTCGCTGTTGCTGCTGCTGTTGCTGCTACTTTAGCTTTCGTTGGTTGTTCTAAGAAAGAAGAAGCTCCTGCTGCTGCTGCTGCTTCTGAAGCTGTAGCTGCTGCTTCTGAAGCTACTGTTGCTGCTTCTGAAGCTGCTACTGCTGCTGCTTCAGCTGTTGACGCTGCTGCTGCTTCTTCTGAAGCTGCTGCTTCTGCACCTGCTGCTTCTGCTGCACACTAATCTATACTCTAGATTAGATAAAAAAGAGGACTTTATGTCCTCTTTTTTATGCTTAAATTTTATAATTTAAACAATAAGTACGTTATATATTATTTAAATAATATTTTTCACCTATAGAATATATCTTATTTTAAGCCCTTAAAAATTATAAATAAAAAAAAAGCAGATCAATCGATCTGCTCATTTCCAACGCGTTGTCTAAATTTCTGACCTGCTCTAAAGGTCACTACTCGGCGAGCAGAAATTGGAATTTCTTCGCCTGTTTTAGGATTGCGTCCTGGACGCTCGCGTTTATCTCTAAGTTCGAAATTACCAAAACCAGAAAGCTTAACCTGTTCACCCGCAATCAGCGCTTGGCTAATTTCGTCAAAGAACAACTCGACCATTTGTTTTGCTTCACGGCGATTTAAGCTGGTTAACTCACTTAAATGATCAGCCATGTCTGCTTTAGTTAGTGCTGTCATGAGGCCCTCAATGTCGCTTGATAAGTGTTTTCTAACACTTGGATTATATTGTCCATACCAGATTTAATTTCAGCATCTTCAAGCGTACGTGAAGGATGTTGCCATAGTAGTGCAAACGCTAATGAGCGTTTACCTTCTTCGACACCCTGCCCCGTATACACATCGAATAACCAAGTAGAGTCTAAAAGCTCTCCACCAGTTTTTTCGATTAACTGCTGAATATCTCTAACATTTATATTATCAGAGATTAAAAGCGCAATATCACGTCTAACCGAAGGAAAACGTGATAATTCTGTAAAATTAGATACATAAGATTGCAAAACTGCTGCCTGATCAAGCTCAGCAACCCAAGTTGTGCTCAAATCGAGCTCATTTTCTAAAGATGGGTGCAAACGGCCTAGGTAACCAATTGATTTACCATCAACTAAAATTTCAGCTGACTGTCCCGGATGTAACCAAGCACGCTCTGAGCGTACATATTCAACTTTGACACGTCCAGCAGCTAAAACTTCTTCTACTTCACCTTTGAAGTCGAAGAAATCCATTGGCTGTGGCTTAGCATGCCATGATTCTGGTTCACGAGAACCTACAGCAATTAAAGCTAATGTCGGGATTTGCTTTAAGTCTTGAATAGACGTAGCATTTTGATAATCAAAACGCAAACCAAGCTCAAAGAAACGCACACGGCTTTGCTGACGGTTTAAATTATATTGTACACAAGGAATTAAGCTAGAAAGCAAAGTGCTACGCATTGCTGCCAAATCACTTGAGATTGGATTTGCGAGCATTAATGGATTTACTTGTGGGTTCAATTGCTTTTCAAGTTTTGCATCAGCAAAGCTAAAACTAATTGCTTCTTGGTAGCCCAAAGTAACTACTGTTTGGCGTAACTGTGCAATTTCAAAACGATCTTGGTACTTAGCAAGCTGAACATCCATGCTTGGTAGACTAATCTGGATATTGTCATAACCATCAATACGTGCAACTTCCTCAATCAAATCTTGATAAATTGCCATATCGTAACGATGTGATGGAGGAATAACGCTCCACTCACCTTCAGCTTTAACAGTTACTTTACAACCTAGTCGAGTTAAAGCATCTGTAATGAAATCAGCAGCAACTTGATATCCCAATAATTGGTCTACTTGAGCTTGCTTAAGTTCAATAGCTTCACGTTTTGGAAGTAAATCCGTTTTTTCAGCTACAGTGATAGGACCAAACTCACCACCCGCTAATTCTTTAATGAGCTGAGAAGCACGATTCATCGCAATTAATGGCAATTCAAAATCTACACCGCGTTCATAACGTTGCGAAGAATCTGTATGTAAACCAAAACGGCGAGCACGCCCAGCAATCGCAAGTGGAGCGAAGAATGCGCTCTCCAAGAAGATATCAGCTGTATCATCAGTTACACTTGATGCTAAACCACCCATGATACCTGCGATTGCTAAAGCTTTCTGGTCATCTGCAATAACCATTATATCTTCTTGCAACTCAACTTCTTGATCATTCAAAAGTTGCAACTTTTCTTGTGGCTGAGCTTGGCGAACGTGCACAGTACCTTCGATTTTAGCTAAATCGAAAGCATGCATTGGCTGACCCAATTCCATAAGGACGTAGTTCGTTACATCAACCAAAATACTGTGAGTACGAATTCCTGAACGTGCTAAAGCTTGTTCCATCCACTCTGGAGTAGCAGCTTTCACATTCACATTTTTAACTACACGTCCTAAATAGCGTGGAGCACCATCCGTGCTGATCACTACTTTTTTCTCATCAGTGATTGTCGCATCAACTGACTTAATTTCAGGCTCATTCATTTGCAGTTGGTTGATTACCGCAATCTCACGTGCGATACCACGGATACTAAAACAGTCACCACGGTTTGGCGTAATACTGATATCGATGACGTTATCATCAAGTTTTAAGTATTCACGGATGTTTACCCCTACTGGAGCATCGGCAGGTAGCTCAAGCAAACCATCGATTTTATCTTCAAGGTCGATTTCAGAAGCACCGCACAACATACCTTGTGACTCGACACCACGAAGCTTACCTTTTTTGATTTTAAAATCGCCTGGTAATACTGCGCCAATAGTTGCGACAGGTGCTTTCATTCCAGCACGAACGTTAGGAGCACCACATACAATTTGCAGAGGCTCACCTGAACCAATATTCACTGTTGTGACGCGTAGACGGTCTGCATCTGGATGTTGTTCAACTGTTAGAACTTCACCAACCACCACTCCAGTAAATGGCTTAGCAACAGGCGCTAGTTCATCTACCTCAAGACCAAGCATAGTCAACTGATCAGATAATGTATCACTATCAATGGCTGGGTTAACCCATGTGCGTAACCAATTTTCGCTAATCTTCATCTTTATAAACCTTATTTAATCCTGAAAAAATGTTAGGCAAATTGGCGTAAGAAACGCACATCATTTTGATAGAACATACGTAAGTCATTGATGCCATAACGCAACATTGCAAAACGCTCTACCCCTAAACCAAAAGCAAAGCCTTTGTATTTATCAGGATCAATACCCGCAGCACGCAATACATTTGGATGTACCATGCCACAGCCTAATACTTCTAACCAACGTCCACGCTCATCCATGATATCCACTTCTGCACTAGGCTCTGTAAATGGGAAATATGATGGGCGGAAACGTACTTTTAAATCTTTCTCAAAAAATTCATTCAGTAGGTTAATTAATAAACCTTTTAATTCAGCAAAGCTGGTGTTCTCAGCAACGTACAAGCCTTCGATTTGATGGAACATTGGCGAATGCGTTTGGTCTGAGTCACAGCGATATACACGGCCCGGACATACAATACGAATTGGCGGCTGGCTTGTTTCCATAGTACGAATTTGCACACCAGAAGTATGCGTACGCAACAAATGGTTTGCATCGAAATAGAAAGTATCGTGCATGGCACGTGCAGGGTGATGCCCAGGAATATTTAATGCTTCAAAGTTATGATAGTCATCTTCAACTTCCGGTCCTGTTGCAACTGTAAAACCAGCTTTAGTAAAGAACTGGCAAATACGTTCTTGTACTTGAGTAACAGGATGAACTGTACCAATGCGCTGTCCACGACCTGGTAAAGTAATATCAATGGTCTCATTTGCTAGTTTTTGCGCTAGCGCAGCTTGTTGTAATGCCGTTTGACGCTCAGTTAAAGCGCTATTAATTGTTTCTCGAACAGCATGAATCGCAGCACCTTGTACTTTACGTTCTTCAGGGTCCATTTTCCCTAATGCTTTCGATTGTTCTGCAAGCTGGCTTTTTTTCCCTGTAAATTGCACACGCACCTGATCAAGTGCAACAAGGTCTTGAGCTGCTGCAATCGCAGCAAGCGCTTCTGTGGTCAGGGCTTCCAGTGACATATTAACTCTCAAAGCAACAAATTTAAAAATATAATAAAACACTGCATTCTAACAGTTTTTCACCGTATTGATGAAGTTTATCCATCATGAAAAATGTATTAGGCAACAAAAAGATAAAACGTATAAAATAATACTATCGTCAATGAGATCAATTATTATGGCGCTCAATCAGATTTGGAAACAACAACTTACACTTGTGACCTACGGTAATGAATACCTTCGCCAGAATTCAAGCTTCAACCAATGGCGACAACATCATATTTTTGACCAACATAGTTTTCAGTTTCGTGACTTAATTTCACAGCATTTACTTGCTCAACATTTCCAAGTTTGGCTAGAAGCACTCAAAAAACAGGGAGCAACCCAAATCTCTCTTCACTTATCAACCATCTTAAATGAAGAGCAGAATCCAAATAATAATGTAGAACTTTTACCTTATACCCATTTTATTGTGAGCCATCAAAACAATAAAAAAATCGCATGGATTTTTGGCCATGAGCTTGCCGAATGGTATAGCAGCGATAATGAGTTTGAACCACCTTTAAATCAGCGTAGTGATTTACGTTTAGAAACTTTTTGGCGTTTTGAACTGAACGAAAAATTATCTAAGAAAGTTGATGCTGACTTAAAAGCACCTCAATGGGATGAAATTGCTGACTTTATGGAATCTGAGTTATTTCGAAGTAAGTATGCAGCAGGTTTTGAAGAACCTAAATTTGAGAAAAAATATTTTGATGGGTCAACTCATCAAATATCAATAGATCATCAACCAACTCTTGCTCTTATTCCTGAAAACTATCCAGCAGATTGTGCACACCAACTCCTCTACCGCACTCAGGCTTTATCCGACTATTTAGAGCAAAAGAAACGCACCGCAAATGATCCTTTAGGGGAAGACTTAGACCAAGAACAAATTATTAACTTAAGAAATTTTACCCATAAAACTGATGATCTATTCGCAAAGCTGATTGTGAAAGCAGCAAATCATTATCAAACAGCTCAATTAAAACCTGTTGAGAAACCCTCTCCTTTTGATGCAACAAATGAGTCCGTAACTCATTTAAAAGCACCTCATCATAAAACTGGTGGAACAGGTGTAATGAAGCTAATTATTTTAACCGTTATTATTTGTGCCTTAGCTTATTATTTTGGTCTTTAATCTTGATTAAAGTTCCCATTGATAAAGCAACTCTGTTATTCCGAAGCCGAACTCTGGTAGTTCGGCTTCAGCAATTAACTTTGCTCCCATTTTTTCATAGAAGAAGCGACTCGGATTTTTATTAAAAACCTCTAAACGAATAAAAGCATAACCTTGATTTAAAGCGCATTGATAGAACTTTTGGAATAACTCACGGCCTACACCTTGCTTTTGAACTTCTTTTAAAAGATAAAAAGCAAGAATTTCAGCAATATTACTTTCTGGGTTTAAATAACCATCAAGAAAGCCTTTCACTACCCCATTTTCAGTATAGATAAATAACTGATGATCAGGACTTCTGCTTATCTCTTTCCATAACTGTTCTTTATCTAGTACGTTAAGCTCATCTAATATTTCTTGCTTAACCATACCGGCATAGGTTTCTTTCCAACCTTGCACATGTACTTCTGCAATAGATAATGCATCCTTAAATGTTGCTATAAGAATATCTGTGTCATTTAATGGTTTCAATTCACTCCCCTCACGTCACTACTTTTTAGAATGAAGTATTGATTAGTCTCACACGTACCTACTCAGTTAAAAACTGCTCTCGAACATGTATTAAAGCAAATCCCAACAAATTTAGACCTTGCCATAGAGAAGGATCTTGAATATGTGGATGGTCTTGAGCCATACCGATACCCCAAATTTTATCGACAGGAGATGCTTCAACCAAAATACGGTCTTTCGTTGCCAATAAGAATTTTTTCAATTCAGGATGCTGTGAAAATTTAGCAAAATTCGCCTGCACCACGATGTCAAAACGATTTTCTTGCCATATCTGTTCATCATAATTACGCACTTTACGGCCGAGTTGCTTTGCTTCATTCGGATGTTTAACCTGCAAAATTCGTGCAAAAATTTCTTCATCATTAAATAATTTTGCTTTTTGTGCCATCATATAGTGCTCAGCAGTAAAGTACTCGACACCTTCTACCTTAAATTGCGCAGGGAACCACTGGCTAAAACAGCTCTTATCAACAAGATTAGCTTGCTTAGGAGTATGCCCCCAGAAATACAAATATTTGAATTGGTGACCTTGCTGTACTTTTTGAATTAAATCATTTAGAAATTTTTCGTCTTTCATCATTTATCTCTGATTATTTTCTCTTTTAAAAATAGAACCCTAAAAATAAAAAAGACCGCTAAAAAGCGGTCTTTCTTTGAATCTCTAAGCTTATGCAGCTAATGCGCCTTTAGCTTTTTCAGCTAAAGCAGCAAATGCTACTGCATCATGCATAGCGATGTCAGCTAATACGCGACGGTCGATGATCACTTGAGCTTTTTTCAAGCCATCGATCATACGGCTGTAAGACAAACCGTTTTGACGAGCACCAGCATTGATACGCGCAATCCATAGAGCACGGAATTGACGTTTCTTTTGACGGCGGTCACGGTAAGCGTATTGACCAGCTTTGATTACCGCTTGGAACGCTACGCGGTAAACGCGTGAACGAGCACCATAGTAACCTTTAGCGCGAGCAAGAATTTTTTTGTGACGACGATGAGCCACTACACCACGTTTTACACGAGCCATTTATAATCTCCTTAGATGTATGGGCACATACGACGAACTGAATTCATGTCAGAAACATGAACCATTACACAGCCGCGTAATTGACGGATACGTTTAGCAGATTTTTTGGTCAAGATGTGGCGCTTGAACGCTTGTTTACGCTTAAAACCGTTTGCAGTCGCTTTGAAGCGTTTAGCTGCACCACGGCGAGTTTTTAACTTAGCCATAGTAACCTCTTTTAGGCACCTGTTCGGCGCGATCGCACCATTGCAAAATCGACCTGCAGGTAAGGAAGCGCGTATTTTATAGCATGCTGACTAAAATTAAAACTACTCTTAGCATTTTTTTGGATTACCAACTTAACAAACTAAAAAATTCATATCATTTTTTTAGAAGGTAGTCATTGCTAATAAATTCAGCATCGTGGCTTATTTCACTCTATAATATGTTCAAATTATCAACATACGATATTTCAAATGCAGAAACATGATGCATTCGCTGCACTGCGCTATAGAGATTTCTCTATTGTTACCATTAATCAATTTTGCTTAACGTTAGCAATTTTGATTCAAGAAATTATTGTTGCTTATTCACTTTATCAAATTACCAAAGATCCTCTAACTTTAGGCTTAATTGGATTAGCAGAAGCCATTCCATTTATTGCTCTATCGCTTTGGGGTGGCTATTTTGCTGATAAATTTAATAAACAGGTCATTATGAAAATCTGTTTATTTTTCTCAGTACCTCTACCTTTAGTTTTGTGGCTGCTGTTTCATTTACATGGTTTAGGCCATATCAGCGTAAATTTCCTTTCTTGGGGTATTTATGCAGTGATTTTTGGCTTAGGTACCATACGTGGGTTTTACAATCCCTCTGCTACATCATTGAAACCATTCTTAATTCCACGCGAGCTTTATGCCAATGGCGCAACATGGACAACGATTGGTTGGCAAAGTGGCGTGATTATTGGGCCTATGCTCGGTGGGTTTATGCTTGCTTACCTAGGCAGAGAAACCAGTCTTTTTAGTGTTGCAGCCCTACTCAGCATCTGTTTTATTCTTATTAATTTATTACAAAAACGAAGCTTTCCTAAAATTGAAACTACCAATGTATTAGAAAGCTTAGGTGATGGTTTCCGCTTTATTTGGAAAACCAAAATAGTTCTCTGGGCTATTTCTCTAGACCTTGCCTCTGTTTTATTTGGAGGTGTAATTGCCCTACTGCCTATCTTTGCAGAAGATATTTTAAAAGTGGGACCAGAAGGCTTAGGTTATCTGCGTGCAGCCCCATCTATTGGTGCCCTCATTACCATGATTGCTTTGACTCGTTTTCCTCCAACTCAGCACGCATGGCGTAACATGCTATTAGCAGTTGCCGGGTTTGGTGTATTTACGATCCTTTTCGCTTTCTCAAACAATATGTGGTTATCCTTATTTGCACTGGCGATGACAGGTGCTTGTGACAGTATTTCAGTTGTGGTTAGACAAACCATTTTGCAAATTTTCCCGCCAGAAAATATGCGTGGTCGCGTTGCGGCGGTAAATGGAATGTTCGTTTCATCTAGTAATGAGCTAGGTGCATTTGAATCAGGCCTAGCAGCTAAATATTTGGGAACGATTGCAGCGACTATTTTTGGTGGTTGTATGACGCTTGCAGTGGTCACGTTTTGTTGGCTAAAAACCAACGACCTATTTAAAGTCGACATTACCAAAAGTTCAGAAGACTAATTAAATCCTTTTAGTAAAAGCATCTTCGGATGCTTTTACTTTAAATAAAGTCTGTAATTACCCAATAAATGAAAATATAACGCCCAGCCTTAGCAATAAGAACCATAAATAAAAAGCGCCAAAAATTTTCTTTGAATAAGCCAGCAACCAAAGTAATAGGGTCACCAATCACAGGTGTCCAACTTAAAAGCAGCGAATAAAAGCCATACTTATGATAAAAACGTTGAGCTTGTTCTAAACGTTTTTCAGAAACTGGGAACCATTTTTTATGTTTAAACTGTTCTATTTTTAAACCTAACCACCAGTTCACACATGAACCAAGTACATTTCCGAAAGTAGCAATCGAAATAAGAAGAAAAGCGGAATGTTGATTTTTTAATAATAAAGCAGCGAGTACAGCTTCTGATTGTAGCGGTAATAATGTAGCAGCCCCAAAAGCACTCAAAAAAAGTAAAAAGTAACTTAGCATTCTAATTAAACCAAACTACCTTTCACTTTATTTATTACCTATCAACTAAAATTAGATGACTTTAATTGATAATGCTTTTTGTACCGCAGGACGTGCTGTCAAGCGAACAATGTATTCTTGTACATATGGGTAGTCCTCTAATTGAATACCCTGCCATTCATAGCGCAAAATCCAAGGTAAAATTGCCATATCCGCAATTGAGTATTCGCCTGCAACAAACTTTTGCCCTATAAGCTGTTTGTTTAATACACCATATAGACGTTTAGTTTCATTCAAATAACGCTCTATGGCGTAAGGAATTTTCTCTGGTGCAAAGCGATTGAAGTGATGATTTTGTCCTAACATCGGGCCTAAACCACCCATTTGCCACATGAGCCATTGTTCTACTTCAACTCGCTCTTGCTCGTCAGTTGGATAGAACAAGCCAGTTTTTCGACCTAAATATTGTAAGATTGCGCCTGATTCAAATACTGAAATTGGCTCACCACGTGGACCATCCTGATCAACAATTGCAGGAATTTTATTATTTGGAGAGATTCTTAGGAAGTCGGGTTGAAATTGATCATTTTCTAAAATATTAATTGGATAAAGAGTGTAATCCAGTCCCATTTCTTCTAAGGCAATTGTGATTTTATGTCCATTGGGTGTGCCCCAATAATATAGATCAATCATTCTATTTTCCTATTCATCGTTATCATGACTGCGTCTTGCGTTATATCATGTTTTGGGTAATACAATAATATTTCCAACACCAAAAAACACATAAAATTTGAGAATAACTTTGGTTCAAAAAGTTATTAAATCGCACTTTAAAGGAACTAAACCACAAAATGACAAGCAAAAAAAAGCACTGCTTTTGCAGTGCTTTTTTTGAGTATTACTTTTTCTTTTTAGGTCCAAGTAACATACCCATTTGTCGACCTTCCATTTTCGGAGCTTGCTCTACAACCCCAAACTCAGCTACATCTGCTTCAATTTTTTGTAATTGAGCTAAACCAAGTTGTTGGTGAGCCATTTCACGACCACGGAAACGTAAGGTGATTTTGACTTTGTTGCCTTCTTCAAGAAACTTCAAAATAGCACGAAGCTTAACTTGATAATCACCTACATCAGTTGCTGGGCGTAGTTTGATTTCCTTCACTTGCACTTGATGCTGTTTTTTCTTGGCATCTTTTTGCTTCTGTTTCAGGTCAAACAAGTGCTTGTTGTAATCCATGATTTTACAAACAGGCGGCTCAGCGTTTGCGACAATCTCAACAAGGTCAAGATCTGCATCCTCAGCAGCACGCAGTGCTTCATTTAATGAAACAATTCCTTTTTGCTCACCATCAGCAGCGACGAGGCGTACTTCTTTTGCACGGATCTCATCGTTAATTGCTGGACGGTTACTCTTTGCACCTTGTTGTTGGTTACGGTCAGGCTGTTTAATCTTTCTTACTCCACAATATACCGGCCACGTTCGGCGACGGCAGATTTCACTAAGTCAATGAAAGCATCCACTGACATAGTACCTAAATTTTTTCCTGAGCGAGTACGTACATTCACTGTACCTTCTTCAACTTCTCGATCACCAAGAACTAACAGGTAAGGAATGCGCTCTAGAGTACGCTCACGAATCTTAAATCCGATTTTTTCATTTCTCAAGTCAGAAATAGCGCGAAGGCCATTTTCCTTGAGTTTTGCCACAACTTGCTCACTTGCTTCAGCTTGAGCATCGGTAATGTTCATGACACATGCTTGTACAGGTGATAACCAAGGCGGCATAAAACCAGCGTAGTGTTCAATTAGTATACCAATAAAACGCTCAAAACTACCAAGAATTGCACGGTGCAACATTACAGGCTGATCACGTTCGTTTTCTTCAGTTACATAAGAAGCGTCTAAACGAACTGGCAAGTTGAAGTCACACTGAATGGTACCACATTGCCATACACGACCAAGACAGTCTTTTAAAGAGAACTCAATCTTTGGACCATAGAATGCACCTTCACCCGGCTGCAATTCCCATTTAAGACCAGCTTCATCTAAAGCATCTGCTAAAGATTTTTCAGCTAAATCCCAAAGTGCGTCATCACCTACACGCTTTTCTGGACGAGTAGACAACTTCATTTGAACTTCTTCAAAGCCAAAGTCTTTATAAACATCTAAAGTGAGTTTAATAAAGTCTGCAACTTCTTTACCGATTTGTTCTTTAGTACAGAAGATATGTGCATCATCTTGTGTAAAGCCACGAACACGCATAATACCGTGTAAAGAACCAGATGGTTCATTACGGTGACAAGAACCAAACTCAGCTAAACGAATTGGTAAATCACGGTAAGATTTTAATCCTTGGTTGAACACTTGAACGTGACAAGGACAGTTCATTGGTTTTACAGCATAGTTACGGCTTTCAGAATGAGTCGTAAACATGTTTTCTGCATAGTTTGCTGCGTGACCAGATTTCTCCCAAAGCGTAAAGTCTACGATTTGTGGAGTTTTAATTTCTTGGTAACCATTGTCTTGCTGAACTTTACGCATGTACTGCTCTAGTACTTGATAAATAGTCCAACCGTTTGCATGCCAGAACACCATACCCGGTGCTTCTTCTTGCATATGGAACAAGTCTAACGCTTTACCAATTTTACGATGGTCACGCTTTTCAGCTTCTTCAATACGCTTGATATAAGCTGCTAACTGTTTTTTATCAGCCCAAGCAGTACCATAAATACGTTGAAGCTGTTCATTCTTCGCATCACCACGCCAGTAAGCGCCAGAGATTTTTGTAAGTTTGAATGATTTTAAAAATTTAGTATTTGGTACGTGCGGACCACGACACATATCTAAATAATCTTGATGGTAGTACAAGCCCATTTGTGTTTCTTCAGGCATGTCTGCAATCAAGCGTAATTTATATTCTTCACCGCGTGCAGTAAATTCAGCAATGACTTCATCACGTGGCGTCATTTTTTTAACAACATCGTAATCTTGGTCGATGAGCTTTTTCATACGCTCTTCGATCGCTGCCATGTCATCTAATGTGAAAGGACGTGGCATCCAGATATCGTAATAAAAACCTTCTTCGATGACTGGACCAATCACCATTTTAGCTTCAGGGAAAAGCTGCTTTACAGCATGCCCTACAAGGTGTGCACAAGAATGGCGAATGATCTCAAGACCTTCTTCATCTTTTGGAGTGATAATTTGTAAGGTCGAGTCTTCGGTAATTAAGTCACATGCATCAACTAGGCGATCATTTACTCGTCCAGCAACGGTATTTTTTGCTAAACCAGGCCCAATACTTTGAGCGACTTCCATAACAGATACAGGGTGATCAAAACTTTTTTGATCGCCATTTGGCAATGTGATAATTGGCATAAAAAAATCCTTAAGGAGTGATGCCCTATACGAAGGAGCATTTCACCGCGAGATTATGATCGAGGCGAACCTCAAAATATAAAAACGGTGTAAATCAAAATTAAAAACCAGAAAGATTTTACACTTGTTCACGCCAAGTGAAAACCTTTGTGCTCATAAAATCATAAATAGATGTTGGTTATACGGTAAACAGCAATAAGTGACTTTCGTAAGTGTTTCTCATAAATTTTAAGAAATACATAAATAGGATAATTATTCATCAGAACTGATTTAAGATGATGGAAATAGCATTTGTGCTCATTTTCTGACTGAGGGGTATTTCTGTTTAAGACTAAAGCATTAATGCTTTGATTAATATTAAGTCATATTTTCAAAGAATGAATTAAAAAATAGAACATGGAGTTGTTTCACATGGTTAGTGCATACGATGAATTACCACGTACACAAGCAAACTTTGTTGCGTTATCCCCTTTGCGGTATTTAGAACGGGCAGCTTATATATATCCAGATCAGGCTTCGATTATTCATGGCAATCGCTATATTTCGTGGAAAGAAACTTACCAGCGTTGTCGGCAATTTGCCTGTCAGCTTCAACAATTAGGTATTACTAAAAATGATACTGTTTCTGTATTATTGCCCAATATACCCGCAATGATCGAAGCGCATTTTGCTGTACCTATGGCTGGTGCTGTTCTTAATACATTAAATACTCGTTTAGATGCTAAAACCATCGCCTTTATGCTAGAGCATGCTGAAACTAAAGTACTTTTAGTTGACCCAGAGTTTGTTAATTTAGCCAGAGAAGCTCTCTCACTGATTCCTAACCAACGTATTATTGTGATTGATGTGGCTGATGAAGAATATGAGGGTGAAAATCAATTTCTTGGTTCATTTGAATATGAAGAATGGATTGCTCAAGGTGATGCCAATTTCGAATGGCATTTGCCGCAAGATGAGTGGGATGCGATTAGCTTAAATTACACCTCTGGGACAACAGGCAACCCTAAGGGCGTGGTTTATCACCACCGTGGGGCTTACTTAAATGCAGCGAGCAATATTCTAGCCTGTGGCATGAAACCTCGAGCCGTTTATTTATGGACGCTTCCTCTGTTCCATTGTAATGGCTGGTGCTTTGCATGGAGTATTGCAGCCAGTGGTGGAACCAATATTTGTTTACGCAAGGTTGACCCTGAACTGGCTATGCAGCTCATTGCAAAACATAAGGTGGATTATTTCTGTGGTGCTCCAATTGTGCTATCCATGATTATTAATCTACCTAAAGAAAAACAGCCGAACTTAGAACATCATGTAGAAGTTATGGTGGCAGGTGCTGCACCTCCTGTCGCTGTGATTGAAGGTATGCGAAATATTGGAATTAATGTAAACCACGTTTATGGTTTAACAGAAACTTATGGACCATCCGCACTTTGTGCCTCTCAAGCAGGGTGGAGCGATCTTTCTATTACAGAGCAAGCACAACTACATTCACGTCAGGGCGTGCCTTACCCACTTCAGGACAGTATGCGAGTGCTAGACCCTGAAACTATGCAACCTGTACCAAATGACGGTGAAACCATGGGTGAAATTATGTTCCGTGGCAATATTGTGATGAAGGGATATTTAAAAAATCCAAAAGCAACTGAAGAGGCATTTGCAGGTGGTTGGTTCCACACTGGAGATTTAGCAGTTTGTCATCCAGATGGTTATGCAAAAATTACGGATCGTTCCAAAGATATCATTATTTCCGGTGGAGAGAATATTTCATCTTTAGAAGTTGAGGACGTCTTATATAAGCATCCCGCAATTTTAACAGCTGCTGTTGTGGCAAAACCCGATGAACGTTGGCAAGAGGTACCATGTGCATTTATTGAATTAAAAACAGGTGCTACAGCAACTCCTGAAGAAATTATTGCACACTGCCAAAAAGAGCTTGCTCGCTTTAAAGTTCCTAAGGATGTGGTCATTACCGAAATTCCAAAGACATCAACGGGCAAATTACAAAAATTTATCTTGCGTGAATGGGCAAAGGAGCGCGTTTAAATATTTTCAAATAAAAAAGCGACG
>NZ_ALOW01000014.1:0-33326 GCF_000292385.1 Acinetobacter sp. GG2 | reverse complement strand
TGGCAGGGGCGGCTGGATTCGAACCAACGGATGCCGAGATCAAAACCCGGTGCCTTACCACTTGGCGACGCCCCTAACTTGTAACCTTAAAATGATTAAGAGGAGATTCTTTTAAACTATTTACCACATAAGCTTTACATGGTGAATGCTTAAGAATGTCATCAATATTCATTTCATTCGTTACTTCAGTAAAAACACAAGCACCTGTACCTGTAAGCTTTGCTTGACCAAACTGATCAAGATATTGCATTGCTTCTTCAACTTCAGGGTATAACTTTCTAGCCAAAGGCTCAAAGTTATTTCCAAAATTAGAAGGTTCTAACTGATAGGCGCAAAATTTAGTGGTCTTAGAGTCTCTTGTCAATGTTTTTTGTGAAAAAAGCAATTGAGTGCTGATAAAACAATCAGGTTTTAAAATAATGAACTGTTTTTGATCTAAGTCTATGAATGATAAATGTTCACCTATGCCTTCAGCCCATGCATTTTTACCATAAATAAAAATAGGAACATCGGCACCGAGCTTTACGCCATAGTCAGCAAGTTCATCCTGACTTAGTCCACATTGCCATAATTGATTTAAAACAATGAGGGTTGTAGCTGCATTAGAGGAACCTCCGCCTAAACCTGCGCCCATTGGAATATTTTTCTCAATTTTGATGTGCAGACCAGAGAGTTTTTTTGCATGTGGTTTAAGTATTTGAGCAGCTTTATAAATCAGATTTTGTTCAAGTTGAACTTCTCCTAAACCTTCAATCTGGATTTCATCTTTATCAATAAGAGAAAAAGTCATCCAGTCATATAAATCAATGAGTTGGAAAATAGTTTGCAGTTCATGATAACCATTTTCACGACGTCCTGTGATATGTAAAAACAGGTTGAGCTTAGCTGGAGAAGGAACTCGAATCATAGATTTAAATAATTAGATTTAACGGTTTTGGATGACCATTGTAATACGGTTTTCTTTATCTTCAGCAAGTGCCTGCTTCAAAACCAGTTTATTTGGCAAAGTTTGTTCGCCATCATAACTAAAATTGACTGTCCAGCCATCTTCGATGAGTTGGCTCACACGATTTACATTATCTTTGCTGATTTGGGCATTTAAAGTTGCTGGCTTTGCCAAAATCCAACTGGTTAGATGAGTAATGGGTGCTTGCCAACCAGTAGCACGTTCTAAAAGTTCTTCAGGTGATGCGGCTGTAATCACGCCAGTTTTAGCACTGTTTAAAGTAACTTCACCTGGTTTACCCTGAATTTGTGTCTTTCCGACACCTAAAATGCCACTTAATTCGATATCAAAATTATCTTGTTGCTGAACCCATGTGAAGAATGCACTACCACTTTGCTGTGGGGTGCGCACACCAATTTTACCTTGTAAGTTGAAATGTTTTTCATCTTGCACTTGGTGGGAAATTGCGGGTTTGGGCTGAGTAAAATGCTGACAACCGGTTAAAAATAATACACTTGATCCACAGATCGCTGTGCACAGTTGGGCAAATTTGCTCATATATTTAACTCTTTTTTGCTGATGTAGGTAAAATTAACGCATCAAGCTGGTGTAATTGTGGATCATTCGCGTGCTTTTGTTTCAGTTGTTGTAACACAGCACTAAATTCAGTTAATGATCCTTGCATATACAGTGCCTTAGCGTAACGAATCCCAATATTTATGTTATGACTAAGCTCGTAAGCTTTGCCTAAAGCTTCCGCTGCGCCCTCATAATCATTTTGTAAAAATGCGATATAGCCCAGTGTATCCAAAATCGAGGCTTGTTCTGGTGCATATTCCAATGCTTGTTCAGCATATTGTCGCGCTTCTTTTAATCTACGGTTTTGCAAAGCCAGCGTATACGCATAGGCATTCAGATAGGTCGGACTATTTGGTTCTAATTGCAATAATTGCTTAAGTGTTTTATCAAGTTTATCGCGGTCGGTATAAGGGTCTAATAATAAAACTTCTGCATAGATGAGTTCCGGATCATCCGGTAAGTTTTTGATTGCTTCATCTAATAAATTTAATGCAGCTTTTTTATTGCCCATTTTCTTTAAAATTTCAGCTTGGGCCTGATAAAGAAAACTTGCATGTTGTGGATAATTAACTCGCTCTTGAGTTAAAAACCGTAATGCATCATGTAAATTTTCTTGTTTATCATAGATCGCAATTAGATTTCGTCTTGAAACAATGTAGAGGCTACCATCAACTAAACGGTAATAAGCTTTAGCTGTCTCATAGTGCTGTTTTCGTTCAGCATTAATGGCTAAGTAGTAATATGCTTCGTTTTGATATTTTGCAGAGTTGCGTAAATCAACTAAATATTGTTCAGCTTTATCATATTGCTTGAGGTCAATACTGGTTAGACCTGCAATAAATAATGCTTCTTCAGCCCGAGGATTACTCTCAATAATTTTTTCTAATTTTTCAAGGGCAAGTTGAGGCTGATTAGTCTGAATGAGATAACGGACTTCAGCCAAGCGAATATCTAGATTTTTCTTATATTTACGGCTTGATTTTGCATACCATTTTAAAGCACCTTCTTGATCATTTAGAGCAATCAATAGGTTCGCTTTCATCAAGATAAAGCTCGTTACTTTTGGACGACGGCGTAGCGCACGGTTAATGGTATTTAGAGCAGGTTCTAATTGACCATTTTGTGCTTCTAGATTAGCAATAAGCGCTAAAATAGAAGGATTTTCCTTTTCTGCACTTGAACGTAAAGCCGTTAATAAAACATCTCGGTCTTGTGCATTTTCGGGTGCAATACTCGCCAGAATTTGTTCAAGATCGGCAGTTGGATCAATTTTTAAAATCTTATCTAAAGTTTCGGCAGCAAGCTGGTATTCATGTGTTTTTAATGCAATATGCGATAAATAAAATAAAGCAGGAACATCTTTGGGTTCTTGAACCACCCAATGTGTTGCAACATTTAATGCAGCTTGTAGATCGTTATATTCAAGAGCGACATCTAGTGCACGCTGTTTAATCGTTGTTGAGTTGCTTCTAATCGCAAGCACAGTGTAGTTGTGTAGTGCTGTAGGAATATCGTCGTAAGCTAAAGCAAACTCTGCGACCATACTCTGTTGTAGAGCCTGATCAAATGAATGCACTGCATAGGTCTCTTGCAACGGACGTGCATAGACATATGAGGACATGCTACCTAACAATAAGAATGTGGTAGAATACTGTCTTATCGAAGCACCGTTAAAATTAATACGGCTATTCATTTGACGCAATTTTTATTGATCCAAAGTAATGCTTTTTATGACACCGATGTTGCACAATAGCATAAATTTAGCGAAATGATGATCTGATATGTCTTTCTTTGCATTGGGTGTCAACCATCAAACAGCTTCTGTAGAACTCCGCGAGCAAATTGCTTTCAATGCAGAGCGATTAAGTACTTTGCTTGCCGAGCAACGTTATCACGAGTCTTTAAAAGACTTAGTGGTTGTCTCGACCTGTAACCGTACAGAAGTCTACGCCATGGCGGAAGATGCCGAAAGCCTTCTGAAATGGTTAGCCGACGCCAATAATATTGATGTAAAGCATTTAATTCATCATGTTTATCGTTACGAAAATGCTCAAGCCATCACACATTTAATGCGTGTCGCAAGTGGTTTAGATTCACTCATGTTGGGTGAGCCACAAATTTTAGGGCAGGTAAAAAGCGCTTTAGCATTGTCTAAAGAAGCGCAGACGGTCTCTCCTGAATTAAATAGCGTGTTTGAATATGCTTTCTACGCGGCTAAACGTGTTCGGTCAGAAACGGCTGTAGGTAGTCATGCAGTTTCAATGGGTTATGCGGTTGCACAATTAGCTTTACAAGTCTTTAGTAAACCTGAAAAGCTCACAGTGATGGTGGTTGCGGCAGGCGAGATGAACAGTCTGGTAGCTAAGCACTTAGCAGAAATGGGTGTTGCCAAGATTATTATTTGTAATCGCAGTCGTGAACGTGCTGACCAGTTAGCACAAGAAATTGCACATCAAGTTGAAGTTGAGATTATTGATTTTTCAGCTTTATCAGAAAATCTATATCGTGCTGATGTTGTTTCAAGTTGTACAGGCAGTTTGCATCAAGTGATTGCTTATGCGGATGTCAAAAGTGCATTGAAAAAACGTCGTTATCAGCAAATGTTGATGGTGGATTTAGCAGTACCGCGTGATATTGACCCTAAAGTTGAGTCACTTGATGGAGTCTATTTATACGGGGTCGATGACTTACAAAGCGTAATTGATGAAAACTTGGCTCAACGTCGTCAGGCGGCTGTTGAAGCTGAAGTCATGGTGAATCAATTAGCAACTCAATTGATTACGCACCAAAAAGTCAAAGAAGCGGGAGGTACAATCCATGCTTATCGCCAACATAGTGAGGAAATTAGTCAGCAAGAGCTTACACATGCCTTGAATACTTTGCACAATGGTGTCAATCCAGAACAAGTGCTCAAAGAATTTGCTCACCGCTTGACACAAAAGTTAATGCATCCAACCTCTATGTTGTTACGTGAAGCTGCTAAAGCAGAAAGTCCTGATTACTTTGAGTGGTTACAACAGCATTTACAGGATGTATTTGACCATGAGCGAAAGCCTAAAAACTAAGAGAGCAGTCTTAAGCTAATTTGTTTGGTGAGCTCATTGAGTTGTTGTCTTAAGTTTCTTGACTCAACTAATGAAATTTTAGATTTCAGTTTTTGACGTAAATATCTTTCTTGTAAACCCAATGCATATTCTTTAGCAAGTTTATCTGCTACTTCAGGTGCCTGAGTTAATGCCTGAATATTGGTTCTTTGCATAATATCTGCAACTTCATGGCAATAAGTGCTACATGCACCTAAAACATAATACGTCGCTAGCTCTTGGTCATCAGGCAATTCATCAAATATACGGTTTAAAATGGCTAATATTTTAGCCAATAGTTCATCTTGCGGAATATAAGCACGTAATCCTTCAAAATGAATATAAAGGAAAGGGTGGTGCATCAAAATTGCAACAGCAAAGTCTTCATCTTTTGTTTGGATATTAAATGACAACGATGCATCATGACTAACTTGTGGGGTAAAGCGCTTGCCTAAACCTAATTTTTCACGGAAAGATTGAGTTAATAGATAGCGGAAGGAACCTTGTTTGGGTAATAACTCGGTGAGTTCTCTTAACTCACCCATGACAAGACTCTTACCTTCAGGCGTACTGATATTATGCTGACCAGTAAGATGAGCGAAAACAAAGTCCGATAGTAACGGAGCTTGGTCTAATAGCTTTTGGAAGTTTTCGAGCCCTTCACGTCGGATTAAGGAGTCTGGATCGTGGTCATTTGGCAATACAAAGAATTTAAGCTCACGACCGTCGTTGAGTAATGGTAATGCAATTTCTAAAGTTCGACGTGCTGCTTTTTGACCAGCTGCATCACCATCAAAGGCAATCGTAATTCGATTATTTTGTTTAAATAAAATATTAAGATGTTCTGTATTACTCGCCGTTCCTAAAGTCGCCACAGCACCAGTAATGCCATATTGCTGTAAAGCAATGACATCCATATATCCTTCAACCATTAACCAGTCATTAGATTTTAATTTTCTGCCTTCATATAAACCATAAAGTAATTGGTTTTTATGGAAAACTTCTGAGTCTGGTGAATTAATGTATTTGGGTTTAATTTCGTCATTAAGCGCACGACCACCAAACCCGACTACACGGCCTTTAGGGTCTCGAATTGGGAAAATCACACGATCGCGTAAAAGGTCAAAATCGCGACCACTGTCACTGGAACGAATGAGTCCAAGTTGCTTTAAGCCTTCAATGTCGTAAGGGAAAGCTTTTTCTAAATGTTGCCAGTCTTCTGGAGCATAACCTAAACGCCAGAATTGAATTGTTTGGTCGGTTAGGCCGCGTTGTTTAAAGTACTTTTTAGCTTTTTGACTTGTAGGTAATTGGTGTTCGTAAAATTGAGCAACATTTTCCAAAAGGTCGTATAAATTACCTTCTTGTACAGGTTTATCAAAACTAAATGGCTGTTCGAACTGTGCAAAAGGATCATCAAAATATACTGGTTCAAGCGTATTGTACTGATCATCTATAGGTGCTTGAGTATTTGGTTCTACAACTGCTTTTTCTGGAACTGGTGGCTTGGTAACTTGGCGTGTATAAGACAGTTTTTTATTATCAGTATTGTCTTTGGGTAATTCGATACCCGCGTTACTCGATAACTCCTTCATCACATCGATAAAGTTTCGGTTATCAATATCCATTAAGAAGCGAATGGCATTACCGTTTGCTTGGCAGCCGAAGCAGTGATAGTACTGTTTATCGCGATAAACATGGAATGATGGAGTTTTCTCTTGATGAAAAGGGCAACAACCAGAATATGTTCGTCCGGTCTTTTTCAATTTCACACGTTGACCGATCAGATCGACAATATCTGTGCGATCTAGAATCTGATCAATCGTATGCTGTGGAATTGCCATAATTCAGATAACCGTGTTTAAACTAATGATGCGATAGGTCAGATTATTCTGACATGATGAAACGAGATATGCCCGATAAATATTTTACTATTTTATAAAAACAAACAGGCAAGTCATATCACTTGCCTGTTTGTGGGTTATTTTTAAGCTGTTATTGCTTATTGAGCAGCATCGCCAGCTTCAGTCGAAGATGCTGCTGGTGCAGTTGTTGTACCTTCTGCTGCTTTTTCTGGTTTATCAAGTAAACCAAAGCTTAAACGGTTAGTCCAACTGCGTTCAGTTTTTGGAGTCTCAACTGGTGCTTGAGTTGTTTCTTGAGTTTCTTCTTTACCTGAACTACCCATTAAGCCAAAGCTTACACGGTTAAGTAGACTGCGTTTTGGTTCAACTGGAGTAGCTGTTTCAGCCGCTACAGATTTAGATTCGCGACCAAGAATACCTAAGGTAGCACGGTTAATCCAGTTGCCTTCTTTACGCGCAGCGCGCATATTTACCGTGCCATTTTTATTAACAAGGCTAGGATAATTAAGCTTCAACACTTCGATGTATTGCTGTGAAGTTGCTTTATCACCCAGTTGGTCATAGCTATATGCCAAAGTTGCTAGGGCTTCTGGCACTTGAGGTGTTTGTGGGTAGTGTTCAATTACCCATTGCGAACGCTCAGCCGCTGCAACCCATGCTTTACGTTTAACGTTAAAGCGAGCAGTATTCATTTCACTTTCAGCAAGCTCTTGACCAATAAACTTCATACGCTGTGCTGCATCGACAGAATATTGGCTGCTTGGGAAGCGGCGAATCAAATCAACGAAGTTTTGATAAGCAACTTTTAAATAACTGATGTCACGATGAGATTGTTGCAAAGATGTGTAACGCAACAAGCTATCATAGTTCAGTTCCATGTTAGATACGCCACGAACGTAGTAAGCATAATCTACATTTGGATGTTGAGGATTTAAACGAATAAAGCGTTCAGCTAAAGCAATCGCGCCTTCATAATCTTTTTGTTTAAATTTTGAATAGAGAAGTTCAAGTTGTGCTTGTTGTGCGTATTGTCCAGTTGGATAATAGGTATCAATCGCTTCTAAAGATTTAGCAGCGTCAAGATATTGCCCACGATCAAGAGATTTTTGAGCTTTGTCAAAATACGCTTGTTCACTAGATTGAGGCCCAGTATCGACCACTTCTTTTTTACTTGGATTGCTGCTACAGCCCACAAATGCAGACGCTAAACCTAAAGATAGGGCAAGCATCGTAATTTTATAACGTGGTAGCGACATAAAAACTCCTCTGTTATGTTGGGCAATGAGCTACAATTGCGCTATTAAACCACTTTTATCTCAATGATCAAATGACTTCAGCACAATCTTCAAACACAAACTTCTCTGAAACTGACTTCAATTTACTTGAAGATTCTGAGGATGCAGATAACCATACTTCTGATACAACTGCAACACGTTTATCGTTGCAAGTTCAGTTGGATGAAAGCTACTTAGGGCAACGTATCGACCAAGTTGCAGCTATGGTGTGGAGTGAGTTCTCCCGCGAAAAACTGAAACAATGGATGAAGGAAGGTCATCTGTTGGTAAATGGTAACATCGTAAAACCTAAATATCGTTGTGAGGGTATTGAAACCCTAACTTTAAATGTTGAGTTAGAAGCACAGACGACCAGTCAGCCTGAAAATATCCCACTTGATATTGTTTATGAAGATGAAGATATTTTAGTTATTAATAAACCAGTCGGTATGGTGGTCCATCCTGGAGCGGGTAATAGTTCAGGAACATTAGTGAATGCATTGCTTTACCATTTCCCAAAACTGGCAGAGCTTTCACGTGCTGGTTTAGTACATCGTATTGATAAAGATACGAGTGGTTTATTGGTTGTTGCAAAAACGTTAGAAGCTCAATTTTCTTTAAGTAAGCAGTTGGCAAATAAATCGGTTTACCGCTTATATGACTTAGTTGTTTATGGAAATATCATTGCTGGCGGTACGATTGATGAGCCGATTAAACGTCATCCGGTAGACCGTGTGAAAATGGCGATTTTACCGGGCGGACGCGATGCAGTGACTCACTACAATGTAAAAGAACGTTTTAAAGATTTTACTCGTGTGCAAGCTCGTCTTGAAACAGGCCGAACTCATCAGATTCGCGTGCATTTTAGTTATATTGGTTATGGCTTGATTGGTGATCAGGTTTATATGAACCGTGTACGTGTGCCTGCTGGTGCATCTGAATTACTCATTGAAACTTTACGTGGTTTTAAACGTCAAGCATTACATGCAGCTAAATTAGGCTTGAAACATCCGCGTACTGGTGAAGAAATGCAATTTGAAGCACCATGGCCTGAAGATTTTACCCAGTTAGTAAATGTGTTGCGTTCAGAAAACGCAGCCTACTAAGGAACTGAATTATGGAATTTGTTCAAGGTTTACCACAAGGTGTTTTTGTAGGGCAGACGCGTATTCAACATCCTTTGGCATTGCCAACGGACCAAACTGAATTAACGGGTTTTAATCTTGCTTTGCATGTTAATGATGAAGCTGGACGCGTTCAGCAGCATCGAATGATGCTTTTAGATGAGTTTGCTCAGTTTGGCGTTAAGAAAATGACATGGATGACCCAAACACATAGCACGATTTGTCATACGGTAAATGAACAAATTCCCTTTACGGCATTAATAGGTGATGGCTTGGTTACTCAAACCAAAGGCCATGCATTAATGATGATGACCGCCGATTGTTTACCTGTGGTACTTGGCAATGCAGAGGGCACTGAAGTCGCTAACTTACATGCAGGATGGCGAGGTTTGGCAGGTGGCATTATTGAAAATACAGTTACTGCTATGCAAAATCCTCCAACTTGGGCATGGTTAGGTGCTGCGATTAGTCAACCCTGCTTTGAAATTGGAACGGAAGTTAAAACTGCTTTTTGTGGTAAGTATCCTGAATTGGAAACAGCTTTTGTTGATGGAGCGGCACCAGATAAATTTCATGCAGATTTATATGCGATTGCTCGCTTTATTTTGCAAAGACTTGGCGTGAAACAAGTTTTAGGTGGAGACCAGTGCTCGTATCAACAGCAAGATGAGTATTTCTCTTACCGCCGTGATGCTAAAACGGGTCGTATGGCAACTTTTGTATTTATGTAGTTTATAAAAATCGCAATTCACTTTAAGAAAGTGCGATTGTTGTGATATCAATCTCTTATGTTATTTAGATTTTTAAATAATATAGGAGATTTTGTTATTTTTGGATTTTTAATATTGACTCAAATAATCCGTTAAAAAGCTAATTTTTGATATTCACAGATCGTGGTTTAGCAAGTTTTAATAAAATGCTAAAATACAAAAAATCGCTCAAATTATTAAACTTATGTCTTTGCCTGAAAAACATCTCTCTATTGTCTATCACAGCCCTTATGGCCACACTGCAAAGGTAGCTTCTGCTATTGCTGCAGGAGCGGAAGTGATGGGCGTTAAAGTACATGTGATGAATATTGAGCACATTGACTGGGATGTTTTAGACGCTTCACAGGGAATTATTTTTGGCTCGCCAACCTATATGGGCAGTGTAACTGCTGATTTTAAAAAGTTTATGGATAGCACATCCAAACGCTGGAAAAATCGATTATGGCAAGGCAAGTTGGCTGCTGGTTTTGCAAATTCGGGTGGTTTGAGTGGTGATAAGCTTGCAGTTTTGCAGCAGCTTAATATTTTTGCGATGCAACACGGCATGCTGTGGTCTGGTTTACCTTTAATGACAACTGGTCATACTGAAACTGATTTAAACCGTTTATCAAGTTGTTTGGGCTTAATGACACAGTCCGATAATGCACCTGTTGAGATTACCCCGCCACAAGGTGATTTAGATACTGCTAAATGGTTTGGTGAATATATCGCTGGTCTTTTATATAGATTAAATTAAGTAAATCATGCGATATAAAAAAGCCTCTAAAAGAGGCTTTTTTACTAAATTACTTATGAAATATACGGGCTTTATCACGCTGCCAGTCACGGTCTTTTTCAGTCGCACGTTTGTCGTGAAGCTGTTTACCTTTCACAAGCGCAATTTCCAGCTTAACTAAATGACCTTTCCAGTAACACGCCAAAGGAACACATGAGTAACCTTTTTGGTTAACTGCACCCATGAGGTGTTCAAGCTGACGTCGAGAGAGCAATAACTTACGAGTACGTGTTGCTTCAGGAACAACATGGGTCGAAGCCGATAATAAAGGCTGAATTTGTGAGCCAAGTAAAAATGCTTCGCCATTTTTGAAAATGACATAACTTTCTGTCAAAGTCATACGCCCAGCACGTAAGGATTTCACTTCCCAACCTTGAAGTGACATACCTGCTTCAAATTTTTCTTCGATAAAATAATCATGACGGGCACGTTTGTTTTGTGCGATGGTTCCGCCATTATGTTTCTTTACTACTGTTGCTTTCGCCATAATTCAAACTTCCACAATTGCCTCTATTGTGCCGTAAACTGATGCCAAGGTGAAGTTTTTTCCCACATATCAATATTTCGCCTCATGTATAACTTTTGCTAAAATAGGCGCACAATACAATTAGAGTACTAGCGGATGTCTAAAACGCGTGTAATTTATCCTGGAACATTTGACCCTATCACAAATGGGCACGTTGATTTAGTTACTAGAGCATCAAGAATGTTTGATGAGGTCGTAGTAGCTATTGCAATTGGACATCATAAGAACCCTTTGTTCAGTCTAGAAGAGAGAGTTGCACTGGCACAATCATCATTAGGTCATCTATCAAATGTTGAGTTTGTAGGTTTTGATGGCTTACTGGTTAATTTTTTCAAAGAACAAAAGGCTACAGCGGTACTTCGCGGTTTAAGAGCAGTTTCTGATTTTGAATATGAGTTTCAATTGGCTAATATGAATCGCCAGTTGGACCCACATTTCGAAGCAGTGTTCTTAACACCTTCTGAACAGTATTCTTTTATTTCTTCGACGTTGATTCGAGAAATTGCACGCTTAAGAGGTGATGTAACCAAGTTTGTTCCGCAAGCTGTGGTTGAAGCTTTTGAACGTAAACATCAACAAGGTTGGTAAAGTGTCGTTATATATCACCGATGAGTGCATAAACTGTGATGTTTGTGAACCAGTTTGCCCAAATGAAGCTATTTTTATGGGTGAAGTGATTTATGAAATTCATCCAGATTTATGTACAGAGTGCGTTGGTCACCATGACCAACCACAGTGTCAATTATTTTGTCCAGTAGACTGTATTCCTAAAGATCCGCAGCATGAGGAGACGGAAGAACAGCTATTAGACAAATATAAAAGATTAATTGCTCAAAAAAGCACAAGCAATTAGTGAATAAATTTGTTAATATGCGCCCCTGAAGTGAGCTGGATGGTCGCTGCTGTGGAGGTCTTCGTGACTGAAGCAGGAGAGGAAAGTCCGGGCTTCATAGGGCAGGGTGCCAGGTAACGCCTGGGCGGTGAAAGCCGACGGAAAGTGCAGCAGAGAGTAGACCGCCTCATTCGTGAGGTAAGGGTGAAAGGGTGCGGTAAGAGCGCACCGCGTGTCTGGTAACAGTTCACGGCATGGCAAACCCCACCAGAAGCAAGACCAAATAGGAATCCTAGGTGCGGCCCGTACTGGATTCGGGTAGGTCGCTTGAGCGTATGAGTGATTGTACGCCTAGAGGAATGACCATCCTCGACAGAACCCGGCTTATAGGCTCACTTCACCTCATTTTATTTAAAATTTTTCTTGACGCGCGGTAAAGAAGCTAAGATAATGCGCGCACAGTTTACGGCTATGTAGCTCAGTTGGTTAGAGCACCGCACTCATAATGCGGGGGTCACAAGTTCAAGTCTCGTCATAGCCACCATTTTACAGACCACGCTCCTGCGTGGTCTTTTTTTATGCTCATTTTTTGATTAAACACAGTTTGTAAAGACCGACTTTATAGTTCTGGCATTGTTTGTCCAAGCCAATTTCTTCATGTTCTTATAACACTTAACAAGGATGTTGAAGACATGAAAAGGTCATTATTATTTTTAGGAATTTTGAGTTTATCTGCGGGAGTACAAGTCTCTGCGGCTGATTTGAGTTGGGGTGATCCAACTTTAGATTCGGGGCAGTTTAAAGTGTCTGGTGCGGTACGTTCCCGTTATTTACATAAGGACTATGTGGTTGGGGCGAATGAGGGTTCTCAAAATGATGACTGGCGACTCACAGATATTAAATTAGTTTTGGGTTATGAAAATCCAGATTGGATTGCAGGTCTAGATGCCCGTTGTTACCAATATAATCGTTTGTGTGATGCAATTTTCCTAAAAAAAGCATGGGCAGGCTATAAGCTATCTGACCAGCAAAGAATTACGGTAGGTTTACAGCCTGTTGATTTTGGCTTTGGCGAATTTTGGGGAAGTAGTTATTACGAGACGCTTTTAAATACCGTTGGTTTAGAAGATATTGATAATTTAGGTATTAAATATAAATTTGCAGATGACAAATACAATTTGACCTTAGGTTTCTATCCAACAGATGGAGGAAATTATAAGGGAACGTCAAAAAACTCAAGCCGTTACAGTGGTAATTTTGTTGAGGCAGATGATTTGTCTAATGGCACCAATATTGAAGAAAAAAATATGTGGATTGGCCGAGCATCTAGAAAATTTGAAATTGATAAGACTCAAAATTTTTCGACTGAGCTAGGTGGGTCAGCTTGGTATTCTGATTTAGAAAATAAAAGAACAAATATAGATGGACACCGTAAATCTTGGAACGTTTTTGCTCAAACCCAATATCAAGCATGGCAATGGATGTTCTTGGCAGGTAAGCAAGATGTGACCAATGGGGATGATTTATTACCAAATAGTTCAACTATTGGTGCATTCGACTATCCATATCAAGTAGCGAATAAGGGTAAGTATTTGGTTAATGAAATTAATTACACCTTCGCTCAGCCATTTCATCAACTTACCAATATTAAGCCTTATGTTTCTCATAGTCGCTTTTTCAAAGATGAGGAAGGCTATAAAGACTCTGAACGCTTAATAGCAGGCGTTTATTTTAATTACAAAGCCATTGGTATTCAGGGTGAATATATTATGAGTAAAAATGATCCAATGGTAGGAGGTGGGGCAAATGGCCTTGCACAAGGTAGCAGTAATGATTGGGATAAATTGTTTTATCTTTCAATTGGATATTATTTCTAAAATTTAAGAGTAATTTATTGCCCTAAGTGAATGGTGTTCATTTAGGGCTTTTTTTATAGAAAGACTTTTTCAGGTGGAGGTTCACGTTTGACGGCTGGTGAAATGAGTTGTCCACGATTTAGGTTTTGCACATGTTGCAAGCGATTAAGTAATTCATTTTGAATAAACAAAATACAGGTTTGCAGTTTGGAAGAACTTTTGAGTCGAGAGGGATAGACTGCCCAGACGTCTGCATCTTGCCAATATTCAGGCAAAATATGCTGAAGTTGGCCAGTAATCAATTCGTCTGCAACATCCCAAATTGACCGGAAAATAATACCGTGACCTTCTATAGCAAGTTGATGAATAATTTCGCCGTTATTCGAAACAAAACGTGGTTTGATATGCACTGAGACATCTTCAGAAGCATGCCTAAATTTCCATAGCACAGATGATTGATCACGCTCACTAATCGTTAAACAATCATGTGTTTGCAAATCTTCAATACTGTCTGGTACGCCGTGTTTAAGTAAATAACTAGGCGCTGCACATAAAATTCGAAAATTAGAAGCTAACTTCTTCGCAATCATGTTTGGCGCAATTTCATTACCAATTCTGATGTCTAAATCAATACTGTGCTGAATAAGGTCTTTGGTATTGTCGATGGTGTCAAAATGTATTTGAAGCTTTGGATAAAGCATCATTAATTTAGACAGAATTGGGGCGATATGTTTTCTACCAAAACCAAAGCTACTAATAATATCAATACGACCCGTAGGTGTACTGAGCGGGTTATTGACCAGTTCACAAACTTCATCAAATTCTTCAAGAATATTTGAAACTCTCTCAAGAATAAGTTTCCCATCTTCCGTCAAGCTAACGTGACGTGTACTGCGATGAAAAAGTTTGCAGCTTAATGTGTTTTCTAAAATATTAATTCGCTTGCTAATAAAAGCTGGCGATGTCCCAAGTTCTTCAGCAGATTCGACAAAACTTTTTAGTTTGGCGACTGTGCAAAAAACCTTTAAATCCGATAGGTTAGGTAGATTATTCACGATCCGTGTCCATTGGAGTGATAGTTCCGTTGTTGATCATTTTTGCTTAAAACATCATGTTTAAGCCATACAAGGATATTAGTCGAAGGTGTGAAGGAAGCTTATGGCAAAAAGATATAAAGTTGCCACGATTGCAGGCGATGGCATTGGTTTAGAAGTTCTACCAGAAGGCATTAAGGTTGTAAAGGCAGCAGCAGAGAAGCATGGCATTGAGCTTCAACTCGATGCTTTTGATTGGGCAAGCTGCGATTACTATCTTGAGCACGGCAAAATGATGCCAGATGACTGGTTTGAAACCTTGCAAGGTTACGATGCGATCTATTTTGGCGCTGTAGGCTGGCCAGATAAAGTGCCCGACCATATTTCACTTTGGGGTTCGCTACTTCAGTTCCGTCGTCGCTTTGACCAATATGTGAATTTACGTCCAGTGCGCTTAATGCCGGGTGTGAAATGTCCATTGGTAGGTAAAAAACCAGGCGACATCGATTTTTACGTGGTTCGTGAAAATAGTGAAGGTGAGTATTCAGCCATTGGTGGTAAAGCTTTTGAAGGGACAGACCGCGAGTTTGTTTTACAAGAAGCGGTATTTACACGCCATGGTGTAGATCGCATTTTGCGTTATGCATTTGAGTTTGCAAATCAGCGTGATGCGAAAAAAATTACAGCAGCGACTAAGTCCAATGGTATTGCTGTCAGCATGCCGTACTGGGATGAGCGCGTTGATGCGATGGCAAAACAATATCCACAAATTCAAGCTGATAAACAGCATGTTGATATTTTGGCGGCTCGTTTTGTATTGCAACCTGAGCGTTTTGATGTGGTTGTGGCATCGAATTTATTTGGCGACATTCTTTCCGATTTAGGCCCTGCATGTACGGGAACCATTGGTTTGGCTGCTTCAGCAAATTTAAATCCAGAGAGAAAATTTCCATCATTGTTTGAACCTGTACATGGTTCGGCACCAGATATTTACGGTAAACAAATTGCCAACCCAATCGCTGCGATTTGGTCGGGTGCCATGATGTTCGAATTCTTTGGTGAAGAAGACGAACGCTGCATCCAAGCAGGTCAGGACATTATGCAAGCGATTGAGAATGTATTAATTAATGGGCCAAAGACAGCCGATATCGGCGGTCAGGCAAAAACTTATGAGGTAGGAGAGGCAATTGCATCGTGTGTAGCCCAAATTAAAATGGACGTGTTCGCTATGGAATAACGCCATCCCAAAATGGATGTATGGATATGGATAATCAAAACACAAAAATTTATACGGATAAGGTTCTTGCCGTAACCAGCTTACTGTTTGTATTTATTTCAGTTGCTGGTTTGGCGATTTATTCGCAAGAGTCGATCAAGATTGCTGCAACATGGATGCAGTGGACAACATCGATGTTTACAACACCGGTATTACTGTTTGCTTTTTTAGCTATCATTTTTACTTTTGGTCTGGCCTTTAGTAAATACGGAAAAATCAAACTCGGTGAAGGAAAGCCTCAATACACCACGATGTCATGGATTTTTATGTTCATCTTGTCAGGTATTGGGTCTTCTACACTGTACTGGGGCTTCTTGGACTGGGCTTACTATTATCAAACTCCGGGTTTGAGCTTACCGCCTGAGTCAGCAGAAGCATTGAAATATAGCGTGGCTTACTCGTTTTTTCATTCTGGTTTAAGTGCGTGGGCAATTTATGCTTTGGCATCAATTTCTTTGTGCTACAGCTACCATGTGAGAAAAAATAAAGGCTTAAGTTTGGCTTCTGTGATTGAAGCGGTAACAGGCTTTAAATCAACCAGCGTGGTTGGGCGTTTAGTTGACCTTATGTTCTTGCTTTGCATGTTTGGTGCATTGACGATTTCATTAGTACTCACCGCCGTGACATTTACCAATATTTTGTCTCAGCTCACAGGTATCCCAAACACCTTTATGACTAAGGTCATCATTATTTTAGGTGTTTCGGTTCTGTTCGCACTTAGTTCTTATGTGGGTATGGATAAAGGCATGCAGCGTTTAAGTCACATGGTGTGCTTGGGCGTAGTGTTGTTTGCGATTTATGTACTTTGCTTTGGTCCAACGCAGTTCATTTTGAATAATTCATTAATGAGTTTCGGATTAATGGCAACCAACTTTGTCGATATGAGCTTGTTTACTGACCCAATGGGTGATGGCAAGTTTACTCGTGAATGGACTGTTTTCTACTGGTTATGGTGGATTTCATATGCGCCGGGTGTAGCACTCTTTGTAACACGTGTTTCTAAAGGCCGTACCATTAAAGAAGTCATCTTTGCCATGGTGATTGGCGGCAGTGTTGGTCTTTGGTTCATCTTTGGTGTGTTTGAAAACTATAGTGTTTATAGCTTTATTCATGGAGCTGTGAATGTACCGCAAATCTTAAGCCAACAAGGTGGTGAGGTTGCAATTGGTCAGTTGCTCAGTCTGTTACCTGCCGGAAAATTAATGATGTGGATTTTCCTGGGCATCATGGTGGTGTTCTTAGCAGCACATATGGATGCGGTAGGCTATGCGGTTTCAGCAACATGTACACGTGGTTTAAGTGAAGGACAAGATCCATCGCCAAATGCTCGTTTGTTCTGGTGTGTCATGCTGACTTTAGTTCCAATTGCCATGATCTTTAGTAAAGCACCTTTAGACACCATGAAAACAGCAACCATTGTGACGGCTTTACCATTCATTGTGATTATTCTGATTCAAACCTATGGCTTAGTGAAATGGCTGATTCAGGATTATGCCAAAGTCCCATCGCATTTAATTGAGCAACAAGGTTATGATAATCAGGAAATTGGTTTAAACCAGTCTCAAGATGAACATGTAAAAAGGATGCAGCTTGAGCTTGCGAGCTCAATCAAACTGGATAGAAAAACCAGCTAGAGGGAACGGTAATGACTACACATGAACAGACTACTTATGCTTTAAGTGAAGAAATGCAAAGCCTTATGTATTGGAGCAGCATTTATTCACCAGCAGATGCCGATATTGACTCAGTCCGTGCGGCCTATGATGCGATGTGTCGACACTACACTTTGCCACGTGATGGCAAGATTGAAGTAGAAGATCGCTTTGTTGCAAATGATAAGCATCAAGTTCCTGTTCGTGTGTATTTACCAAAAACAAATCGACCTGAGTCTGGTTGGCCATGTGTGTTGTATCTACATGGCGGTGGTTGGATGGTCGGTGGACTTGACTCACATGAGTTTATTACCAGCTATTTGTGTCAGGACTTAAATGCAGTTGTCATTAGCGTAGATTACCGCATGGCACCAGAGCATCGCTTTCCAGCAGCTTATGAAGATTGTTTAGCAGTTTATCAATGGCTTAAAAAGCATGGTTCAACTTGGCAGATCGATAGCGAAAATATCGTTCTAGCAGGGGATAGTGCTGGCGGTAATTTAGCAGCAGCCCTTGCAGTGCATCTACAGCATAGTGGTATGCAAGCTCAAGGTCTGGCTTTGGTTTATCCATGCTTGAGTACTGCATTTGACACATCCTCTGCACAAAAGCATGCACATGCGCCGTTATTAACAACGGAAGATATGCATTTTTATTTAAAGGAATATGCACCTAACTCACAAGATTGGCAGGATTTACGTCTAGCGCCTTTATTGGCAACTGATTTTTCAGATATGCCTACAAGTTTTGTGGCAGTTGCAGAGTATGACCCTTTAAGTGATGACGGTTATCGCCTTACCCAAAAACTGGAACAAGCAGGCATCCCTAACGAGTTTCATTTAGGTAAAGGTTTATTACATGGCAGTTTACGTCTGATGCGTGATTGCCCAGAAGTTCAACAGTTATATCAAAACATGCTGAGTGCGATACGTCGTATGTTTGGCAGTACCGAAAAGATATCAATTTAATATCGAGTCATTTGGACGAAAAGAATTTAATGGAGTAAAAACATGAGTGCAGTTGAAAAATTACCTGAAGATTTTTGCGCAAACCCAGATGTTGCATGGACTTTCCCTAAAGTTTTCTATACTTCATCACAAGTTTTTGAGCATGAGAAAGAAGCAATCTTTGCTAAAAGCTGGATTTGTGTTGCACATGGCAGTGAATTGGCACAACCGAATGACTATATTACCCGTAAAGTAATTGGTGAAAATATTGTCATCATTCGTGGTAAAGATAGTGTTTTACGTGCGTTTTATAATGTGTGTCCACACCGCGGTCACGAGCTTTTAAGTGGCAGTGGTAAAGCAAAAAATGTAATTACTTGTCCATACCATGCATGGACTTTTAAGCTAGATGGTAGTTTAGCTTTGGCACGTAACTGTGACCATGTTGAATCTTTCGATAAAGAAAATTCAAGCATGGTGCCTTTAAAAGTTGAGGAATATGCAGGATTTGTTTTCATTAATATGGATGAAAATGCGACATGCGTAGAAGACCAACTTCCTGAATTTGCTGAGCGTTTAAATCAAGCATGTAGTGTAATTAAAGATTTAAAATTGGCAGCACGCTTTGTGACAGAAACTCCAGCAAACTGGAAAGTTATTGTCGATAACTACTTAGAATGTTATCACTGTGGGCCTGCACATCCGGGCTTTGCTGACTCAGTACAAGTCGATAAATATTGGCACACCACACATCAAAACTGGACACTACAATATGGCTTTGCGCGTTCATCTGAGAAGTCATTTAAGCTTGATCCATCAGTAACAGATCCTGAGTTTCATGGTTTCTGGACTTGGCCTTGTACCATGTTCAACGTACCACCGGGCAGTAATTTCATGACGGTGATCTATGAGTTTCCAGTAGATGCAGAAACGACTTTGCAGCATTACGATATTTACTTCACGAACGAAGAGCTCACTCAAGATCAGAAAGACTTAATTGAGTGGTATCGCAATGTATTCCGTCCTGAAGATTTGAACTTGGTCGAAAGCGTACAACGTGGTTTGAAATCACGTGGTTATCGTGGTCAAGGCCGTATTATGACTGACAAGCAACGTTCAGGAATTAGTGAACATGGTATTGCCTACTTCCAACATCTTGTAGCGCAGCATCACAAATAAAAAATGGATTTATTCAGGTGTAAAGATAACTTACACCTGATTCTTCAGTTAGGAAGATGATATGTCGAGTTTACAAAGCACTGAATTATTTCAGCAACAATCCTATATTAACGGGCAATGGCTAGCTGCACAGTCAAATGCAACAGTTCCAGTGACTAACCCAGCTACAGGCGAAGAAATTGGCACAATTCCAAATATGGGAGCTGCTGAGGCGACTCAAGCAGTTGAGGCTGCTTATACTGCATTGCAGAGTTGGAAAGCTTTAACTGCTCAAAACCGTGCAGATATTTTATTGGCTTGGTACAAACTGGTTCTCGATCATACCGATGAACTTGCTTTAATCATGACCATTGAACAAGGAAAACCTTTGGCAGAAGCGAAAGGTGAAGTGCGTTATGCTGCATCCTTTATTCAATGGTTTGCCGAAGAAGGCAAGCGTATCTATGGTGATGTGATTCCAACCGTAAATAACCAGCAGCGTTTTATTATCAGTAAAGAACCTGTGGGTGTCGTGGCTGCGATTACGCCGTGGAATTTCCCAATCGCCATGATTACTCGTAAAGCAGCACCAGCTTTAGCAGCTGGATGTACGGTCGTGATTAAGCCAGCGAATGAAACGCCTTATTGTGCTTTAGCGATTGCGAAGCTTGCAGAGAAAGCAGGTATTCCAGCTGGTGTGATTAATGTTGTTACTGGTAAATCTCAAGAAATTGGCTCGGTATTTACTTCACATGAAAAAGTGAAGAAATTGACCTTTACTGGCTCAACTCCAGTGGGGCGTTTATTGATGCAACAGTGTTCAAGCACTATTAAAAAATTAGCGCTTGAGTTAGGCGGTAATGCTCCTCTGATTGTGTTTGATGACGCCGATTTAGATAAAGCTGTACAAGGTGCGATTTTTGCCAAGTTCCGTAATGCAGGCCAGACCTGTGTTTGTGCTAACCGTATTTATGTGCACGACAATATTTATCAAGCTTTTGCCGAGAAGTTTGTACAAGAAGTACAAAAGTTTAAAGTTGGTAATGGGCTAGAAGATGGTGTTCAAATTGGCCCATTAATTAATGAAAAAGCAGTGTTAAAAGCACAGCAGTTGATTGATGATGCGGTAAGTAAAGGAGCTAAAGTTGCTTGCGGCGGTAAACAACATGCTTTAGGACAAACCTTTTATGAGCCATCGGTTCTAACGAATGTAGACCGTACAATGAAAATTGTCCAAGAAGAAATTTTTGGTCCAGTTGCGCCGCTCATTCGCTTTACAGATGAAGCAGATGTTGTTGCTCAGGCGAATGACACCATCTTTGGTTTGGCTGCTTATGTTTACAGCGAAAATATTTCACGTTTATGGCGAGTGTCAGAACAGCTTGAATATGGAATGGTCGGTATGAATGCCACAGCAATTTCAAATGAAGTTGTACCATTCGGCGGTGTGAAGCAATCAGGTGTTGGGCGTGAAGGCTCAAAGTATGGTCTTGAAGAGTTCATGACCATTAAATACATGTGTTTAGGGCTTTAAGGATAAGCCCTAGCAATAAGAAAATGCGGTAAAAGAAGGATTCTAATATGGCTAGTCATTATGAAATGTTCCCGGCAGTTGTTACTCATGTGGAGCAGCTAACCCCTTTAATCAAACGGTTTACGTTCAAACGTCAAGATGGGCAGAACTTTCCTCGATTTAGTGGGGGAAGCCATATTATTGTCAAAATGAATGAACAGCTTTCAAATGCATATTCATTGATGAGCTGTACGCAAGATCTATCTACTTACCAAGTCTGTGTCCGTAAAGATGTGGAAGGTAAGGGCGGTTCGGTTTTCATGCATGATCAGTGCAATGAAGGCTGTGAAATTCAGATTTCAGAACCAAAAAATTTATTTCCATTAGCGGAAACAGGCAATAAACATATCTTAATTGCAGGCGGTATTGGCATTACACCATTCTTGCCACAAATGGATGAGCTTGCAGCACGCGGTGCTGAGTTTGAGCTACATTATGCTTATCGCTCACCTGAACATGCGGCTTTGTTAGATGAGTTAAAGCAGAAACATCCTGAGCACGTGTTTAGTTATGTTGATTCAGAGGGTTGCGCATTAAATTTGGATGAATTGATTTCATCACAACCTAAAGGTACACATGTCTATGTCTGTGGACCGAAACCCATGATTGATGCTGTGATTGATTGTTGTAATAAACACCGTTACCGAGATGAATATATCCACTGGGAACAATTTGCGTCAACAGTTCCTGAAGATGGTGAAGCATTTACGGTAGTACTTGCTAAGTCTAATCAGGAAATTGAAGTACAAAGTAACCAGACCATTTTACAAGCTATTGAAACATTAAATATCGATGTGGAATGTTTATGCCGAGAAGGCGTTTGCGGTACGTGTGAAACTGCTATTTTAGAAGGTGAGGCAGAGCACTTCGATCAATACTTAAGTGATGCCGAAAAAGCTTCACAAAAGAGCATGATGATTTGTGTATCAAGAGCAAAAGGTAAAAAGCTCGTATTAGATCTTTAATATATTTCTGTGGCCGATCAATTGCTTAAAGTATGAATTTGCTAAAAAATAAACAAATAATAATGATCTGAATCATATTTGTTCATTTGGTGGGCATTAAGAGTTTTGAAGTATTGACCTGCTATACAGAACTATAGATAATGCGCACACAGTTTACGGCTATGTAGCTCAGTTGGTTAGAGCACCGCACTCATAATGCGGGGGTCACAAGTTCAAGTCTCGTCATAGCCACCATTTTAAAAACCACGCTCCTGCGTGGTTTCTTTTTATCTATTTTTTACTCATTAAAATGTTTTTCAATCATATCGAGTGTTTTTGAGCTTTGATAAAAAGGAGCTAAGAGCGCTTGAAGCAACGGTTCCAAAATACCGTGCTCATTAAAGGCATCCATAACCTTCGGATAAAAGCGTAAAGCTTCAGTTTGCAAGTCGGTTTCGGTTAAACCAATCTCACTTAAAACCTCAAATAAACTTTGATCTTTATAAAAGTCATAAAAAACTTCGACGCCATACAAAATAAGATCTTGCATAAATTGCGACTGGCGTAACTCTTTCCAGTATTCATAAATTAAAACAAAGAACTCCTCAACATCGAGAGGAGTGAGCTGTTTCATAAACTCATACATTTTTTTATGTCTAATATCTTCCCAAACATGACGTATTAAGCTCTCTAAGTCTTCAGCCGATAAAAGGCTTAATTCAGTAAGCTGTTCATGAATAAAACTCGCAATCCACGTTTCAAGTTTATGTTCGAGACGTTGCTGCTGTAAAAAAGAGAATTTTTTGAGTTTATGTTGCCATTCAAAATGGTAGTCATTTACTGTCGAGGCAGTTAAAAATTTTGGTAATTTTTGTTCTAAGGTTGAAGTAGCAATATATTGGCAAAGCTGTTGAACAGAAGGGCTGCTTCTTAAAAATTCATTCAGATATTGAGGAATATGCTCCATTTCCAAAAATTTGGAAAGCCACATTTCAAATTGGTGGTCAGATACCAAATCTTGTAGCTGAATGGGAGATTTCATAGCAGATAAATAAATACGCTGTGCAATTTCCCCAATAAACTCAAGTAAGCCAGCGCCAAGCTGCATCTCAAAAGCATAACGTTTCACAACGGCTTGTAATTGTTCTAAATCCACAACTTCACAAAGTTTAATTTCATCAGCATGTTGCATAAACAGTTGAATGAACTGCTGGAAATAAATAGGTGAGTTTTCTATCGATAATTGTTTTTTGAAAAATTCCACCTGCTCAAGCAAAAGTGCTTGAGCAAGTGCTGTGGTTTTTGATGAGTTTTTCTGCTCAGTCATTCGCTGTCCAACCGTTGACAATCGGATAACGTCGTTCGCGACTAAATGCACGAGAAGTAATTCTCGGGCCAATCGCACCTTGACGACGTTTGTATTCATTACGATCAACTAAACGGATGACTTTTTCAACAACTTCTTTATCAAAACCTTTGGCAATAATGTCTGCCTGACCTAAATCTTCTTCAATATACGCATAAAGGATGGCATCTAATACATCATACGCTGGTAAAGAGTCTTGGTCTTTTTGATCTGGACGAAGTTCTGCAGAAGGTGGGCGGGTAATCACACGCTCAGGAATAACTGGAGTTTCACTTAAGCTATTACGGTATTTTGCTAGTTCAAACACGATTGTTTTGTAAACGTCTTTTAGAACAGCAAAGCCACCCACCATGTCGCCGTAGAGTGTGCAGTAGCCAACTGAAAGTTCAGATTTATTACCTGTAGAAAGCACCAAATTACCAAACTTGTTAGATAGGCCCATAAGTAATGTGCCACGAGCGCGCGCTTGTAAATTTTCTTCAGTTGCATCCGCTGGTGAGTTACCAAAGAATGGATATAGCGTTTGCATGAAGCTATTTACGATTGAATGTATTTCAGCAATACCGAAAGTCACGCCCATACGGCGAGCTTGTTCTGCCGCATCTTCTACACTAATTTGAGACGTGTAAGTGTATGGCATCATGACAGCTTGTACTTTTTCTGCACCAATTGCATCAACAGCAATTGCTAGTGTAAGGGCAGAGTCAATACCACCAGATAGACCTAAGATTACACCAGGGAAACCTGAACGCTCTACATAGTCACGCGTTGCCATAACTAAGCTTTGATAGATTTCTGCAAAAGTTTCCAATGCTGGAGCAGACTCAGTGACTTTATATAATTTGGTATCACGGTCAAATTCAGCAATATAAAGATCTTCTTTAAAGCTTGGTGCTTGTAAAGCAATTTCACCATTTTGATTGCTGACAAAACTTGAACCATCAAAAATTAAATCATCTTGTCCACCAACTTGGTTAACATAAACAATATTTAAGTGAAGTTGTTTTGCAAGCTCGCTTAATGTTTGTTTGCGATGTTGTGGTTTACCTACTTCATATGGAGATGCATTAAGTACAAGTACAGTATCAACATTTAATTGGCTTAATTGCTTAACAGTATTGATTGACCAAATATCTTCGCAAATGAGGACACCAAACTTGTGACCAAGGTATTCAAATACCAAATGTTGATGACCTTTTTTGAAATAGCGCTTTTCATCAAAAACGCTATAGTTTGGCAAGTTGTGTTTATTGAAAACACCTAAAACCTGACCATCTTTCATGACCGCAGCTGAATTATAACGTTGGCCATCTTCAGTCTGGTTCACGAAGCCGAAAACCATCACGATATCTTTAACTTCGCTAAGTCGAGTAAAAGCCTTTTGCATACGTTTGTTTAAATTTGGACGTAGCAATAAGTCTTCAGCTGGATAACCAATCACAGAAAGCTCAGGAAAAATAATCAGGTCAGCGTCTTGTTTTTTCGCCTGATTTGCTTGCTCAATCATCTTTTGGGTGTTTGAGTCAATATTGCCAATATGCGGAGAAAACTGAGCAAGGGCAACTTTAAAACTTTTCATTCAAACCTAATCCTAGATCATAACGAATATAAATACACATAGTGTTGATTTTTATGAATATAATTTTTCAACGATGTGTATGACACGATAATAAACAAGTAAAATAGTAAACAAAAATGTCAAGATCAATAATATATACCAATCACATATTTTCTGCGTAAAAATAACGAGATTTTCTGTATACAATAGAAACAAGCTTCATTATTTTTATTGTTTGTATACTGCCTTAACACTCCAAAATTTGGAATAAGTTTTTATACTTATTTTCAATAATTTGACAGTAATAAACTCAAATCTCAACTTTATTTTCATATTTTTTTGTTTATAAAATTTGCGTTGAGTAAGTTGGTAAAAATGTTACGTTGAAGTCAAACTCAATTATTTTCTTACAAATCCAGTTGAGGTAAACAAATAATATTGGGTAGCTTACCTGAACAGATATCTCTCGCAATCTCTCCTTGTTGTTCAATATTGTAAGAACTAAATGCTTTTTGCGGATGATAGGTGTATTTGTAAGGATTGTAATATTTAAAGCTGAGGTAATAGGCAGATTGTAAAAATGCGCCTTTTAGTAATACATGAATACCTCGCTGATATTGCATAACATGGGTGAGTTCATGAATAAAAATACCTTGTATGAACTTAGACTCTAAAGCGTAATTGCGACTATAGTCAGAAAAATTTACATAGATATTTCCATTTGGAGCCATCAAAATTCCATGAGCTTGCCAAGGTAAGTAACGAGTAGCAATAATTTTAGGACGTTCACAATCTAGCAGATCACCAAAAACCCTTTGCGCTAAGGCTTTTTCTTCAGGCGTAAGGAATCGAATTGGATAGCTTTTTAAGTGACGAAGAATAAAAAGAGTAAAAATAATAAATTGTTGATCTAGGGCGAATTTAAAAGCGCTGAGAGTGAACATAGTTTTGCTATTAAATAAGTTCATCTATTTGTTTAGCAGCATAACATACATCAACTATGTTGAAAGACAGACACAATGAACGATATTTATTTCTTACTTGATGATTTGAGTACCTTATTTGGCAAAATGTCCGCTTTAAATCTGATCAGAGGCTTGTAAAATCTCATCCTAATTATTGATTATAAAGGCGCCGTGACCATTAATAAGTTTAATTGAAAACAGGTTAACTGACTAAAATGAATTAAAAATTTAAATGAGAAGTCTTAGACAATAAAAAACCCCAGTTAAAACTGAGGTTTTACGACAACTAAAATCACAACCGCAAATAAAATTAAGGTTGGCATTTCATTGAAGAAACGCCAGAACTTATGTGATTTATAGTGAGCATTTCCGATAAGCTTTTTACGATAGTAACCACACACTAAATGGTAAACCACTAATAAAGCCACTAGTCCAACTTTTAAGTAAAACCATGTGGCTTCATGGTAGTGTCGAGTTGCATCACCCCACTCAACGAGAAAGTGTGCAGTAATTAATGTGGCAATCATAGAAGGCCACATAATTCCTCGATACAACTTGCGTTCCATTACTTCAAAGCGTTGATGACTTGCAGCATCTTCACTCATAGCATGATAAACATATAAACGTGGTAAGTAGAACAAAGCAGCGAACCAACAAACCACAGCAATAATATGTAATGCTTTTACCCACAAAAAAGCATCAGAAGGTGCATCCATCGTTAATCCTAGGTGGGATTATGCATCCCACTTCTTGAAAATTAGGCAAGCGTTTACACCGCCAAAGCCAAAACTGTTACTCATTACAGTATTCAATTTTGCATCACGTTTTTCAAGTACGATATCAAAAGGTTTTGCGCCTTCATCAAGTTCAGTTACGTTGATGTTTGGTGCAATAAAGTCATTTTGCATCATAAGAACAGAGTAGATAGCTTCTTGAACGCCAGCTGCTCCTAAGCTATGACCAGTCATAGATTTAGTTGAGCTTAACGGTGGTACTTTACCTTCACCAAAAGCACGTTCCATTGCTTTAAGTTCAGTAACGTCACCCGCTGGAGTAGAGGTACCATGTGTATTTACATAGTCAATTGTTTCTACGCCATGCTGTTTGGCTTCTTCAAGTGCCATTAAAATACAGCGTGTAGCACCTTCACCACTTGGAGCAACCATATCTGCACCATCACTGTTTGCTGCATAACCGACAACTTCAGCTAAAATGTTCGCACCACGTGCTTGTGCGTGTTCAAGCGATTCAAGTACTACGAAACCACCACCGCCAGCAATTACGAAACCGTCACGGTCTGCTGAATAAGGGCGAGACGCAGTTTCAGGAGTATCGTTATATTTTGAGCAAAGTGCGCCCATTGCATCAAACAATAAACTTTGAGACCAATGATCTTCTTCACCACCACCAGCAAGCATAAGATCTTGTTTGCCAAGTTGAATAAGGTTATATGCATAACCAATTGCATCTGCAGAAGTTGCGCAAGCACTTGTAATAGTATGAGCAATACCTTGTAGTTTAAATGCAACACCTACGTTTGCCGTAATGGTATTTGACATATTACGTGGTACAAAGAAAGGACCTACTTTACGTGCACCTTTAGTTTCTAATAACTCAGTCATTTCAACAACAGATGCAGTTGAACCACCACCTGAACCACCTGCAATACCATAACGTGGGTTGCCGCCAATTTGTTCAGGTGTGAGTCCTGCATGTTCAACCGCAGCTACAGCAGCGTTGTAAGCATACATCGCACAAACGCCCATAAAGCGTTTTAATTTACGGTCGATATGATCAAAATCTTGTTCTGCAGCAGCGCTGACATGGCTTTTAAAATTAAGTTCAGCGTAAGTTGGGTTAAAACGTGTCCCCGAGATTCCATTTTGAAGTGAGTGAGTAACTGCTTCTAAAGAGTTACCGATACATGAGTTAATACCCATACCAGTGATTACGACACGTTTCATCTACAGGTCCCTTTATGGTGATATTTAAAGTCTATGAACATCAGCAGCTATTAAATGATAGGAGAAGATAGCTGGAAGAACATTAGACATATGTTTTCGTTGCTACCATGATAGCAGAAAGGTTTTTTATTTCTTATGGCAAATCTTTATGTCAATTGTGCATTTAAAAAAATAACCAAATACATAGTATGTTTCATTTAGGGTTAACTAAAATACACACATTCAAGTTGAGATAAATCTACATTCCACCTAGTATTTATCTCTAATTAGATAAATTAAAAAATCGAGGTACTGGATGACAAAATTTAATAATAATCAATCTGACAATTTGTTTTCTCAGGTCTTCGGAGTGGCTAAAAAGCTCAGTTCTACTGGGTTAAACATCTTGCAGCAAAGCCAAATAGGTGAGGTCAGTAAGTTGGTCGAGCCACTTACGAGTGGCAAAACAGTAGAAGGTAATGCTAGAAACAAAAGCCCGTTTGAAGTGGAACAATATGAAAGTCCACAACAAATGTTACGTGAACATTTACCTAAAGTTACTCGCCAAGTTTTTGGTCGTCATTTCAGAAAGGTCAATGGTATTGCTACATTTATTTCACCTGACTGGAATGAGAAAATATCAAGCTATTTATTTGATGCGCTGAATGACTTTAGTTCGAAAAGTACACTTACTGAAAAAATATTAGAAGAGGCAGGTGCAAAAGACCTATTTGAGTTAACTAAGGATACTTCACGCTCTCAACGTTTAAGTCAGGCACTGATTGAACAAAATAAATTGATTGCAACAATACAAGGTACGATTACTGGTGTATCTGGTATGGCGGGAGCGGCTGTAGATATTCCTGTATCTTTAGTTTTAGTTTTAAGAACAATTTATCAAACTGGAAGATCACATGGTTTTGATTTAAATGATGGAAGTGATCAAGATGTTGTTGAGTTTATTTTTAAAGAAGTCGATATCAGTCTGATTGCTGAAAAGCAGACGGTACTTTTGGCATTAAAAGCGTTACGTAATATGTTAGAGACACAAGATGTTCAACAGTTTCAGCAATTACTGGGGTCTTCAAATGATATTGAAACCTTAAAAAAATGGTTGGTTGATGAAAATGGCGAGTTTAAATGGAACTGGTTAAATAAAGTTCCGCAACTTGCTTCTGTTGGTAAATTTACTCCTGCAGTGGGGGCAGTGCTCAGTGCTGTTTACAGTTGGAAGTTACAAGAAGATGTGGGTCATAAGGCACAAGCCATTTTTGGTGCTGCACGACACTATTTAAATGAACATCCGAATGAGCATTTATCACCACTTCAAGCTTATTATGCTGCCGTGACTCTTATTCAAAAGGCAAGTCCTCGTCTTTTGAATGTTGGAGAAAACGGCAGTATTCACGCGGCACAACATCATAAAATAGAAAATCATGATGTAATTTCAAAAGTGGCAGTTGTGGTTAAATCGAATACTTCTGAAAAAAGTGAAGAAAAAGTGCAAGAAAATGTTCATCAAGGTATTGAGCAGCTTGCAGAAAAACATGTGGTCGAGCACGAGCATAGTGAACAAAAACCAGCATTAGAAATTGAAAATGATGATGTTATAGAAGATCAAAAGTACTCTTAACAATACAATTACAAAGATAGGGTTTCAAAACGAAATTTCACCCCTATTTAATTTTGTAAGTCATCCTGTCAAACATTGATATGGTCAACATTTGGTAATTATTGCCGTGTTGACCATTTTTGCATCTTAGCTTACAATTATGTGCCCTTAAAAAGAGGTATTTTCTTTTTGAGGTTTTTTAATAACGGGAGAATTGCCATATGGCAACAACGAATCAGTTGATCCGTAAGGGTCGTACGACTTTGGTTGAAAAATCCAAAGTTCCTGCGTTGAAGGCTTGTCCACAACGTCGTGGTGTTTGTACACGTGTTTATACAACTACACCTAAAAAACCTAACTCAGCTATGCGTAAGGTTTGCCGTGTTCGCTTAACTTCAGGTTTTGAAGTATCTAGCTACATCGGTGGTGAAGGTCATAACTTACAAGAGCACAGTGTTGTTCTTATCCGTGGTGGTCGTGTTAAAGACTTACCAGGTGTACGTTACCATACCGTTCGTGGTTCTTTAGACTGTGCCGGCGTTAAAGATCGTAATCAATCACGTTCTAAATACGGTACTAAGCGTCCTAAGAAGTAATTCTAGGAAACTAGTCCAAAAGCCCTTTAGCGTTTCGCTTGTTTGAATTCTTCATAGATTTGTAATTCAAGCGACGTATAGTAAGGCCAGCGTCGTGTACATGACACTTGTACAAACTGCTGGATTATCCTGAAGTGTCATATTATTAGGTGTATTAAAATGCCAAGACGTCGCGTAGTCGCTGCTCGTGAGATCCTTCCAGATCCAAAATTTAGCAGCCAAACAATCGCTAAATTCATGAACCACGTAATGCAAGATGGTAAAAAATCTATTGCTGAAAGTATCGTTTACGGTGCTTTAGAACGCGTTCAAGAAAAAAACAAAGTAGACCCAGTTGAATTTTTCGAGACTACTCTTGAGAAAGTTCGTCCTATGGTCGAAGTAAAAGCACGCCGTGTTGGTGGTGCTACTTATCAAGTACCTATGGAAGTACGCCCATCCCGTCGTACTGCCTTAGCTATGCGTTGGTTAGTAGATGCTGCTGCTAAGCGTTCTGAAAAAACGATGGCTTTACGTCTTGCTGGTGAGTTGCTTGATGCAGCTGAAGGTAAAGGTGCAGCAATCAAAAAACGTGAAGATGTGCACCGTATGGCTGAAGCTAACAAAGCCTTCTCTCACTACCGTTTCTAAGCGGATAAAACAGGCCTTATTCAGGAGAATATTCATGCGTACAGCAGCTCGATTCAACATTGCTCTCTATCAAAGTGGGGGCTTTGCAGGTATTTAAGTTGCCTGTTTGGATATTCGCGCGCATCAATTTAATTGGTGCGTCCTGTTTTAAATATAACATTTAGGAATGTAGACATCATGGCTCGCCAAACCCCAATTACTCGTTACCGTAACATCGGTATTTCTGCGCACATTGACGCAGGTAAAACAACTACAACTGAACGTATTTTGTTCTACACAGGTGTATCTCACAAAATTGGTGAAGTACACGACGGTGCAGCAACAATGGACTGGATGGAACAAGAACAAGAGCGTGGTATTACAATTACCTCTGCTGCTACAACTTGTTTCTGGTCTGGTATGGGTAACCAATTTGAACAACACCGTATCAACGTAATTGACACCCCAGGACACGTAGACTTCACAATCGAAGTTGAACGTTCTATGCGTGTTCTTGACGGTGCGTGTATGGTTTACTGTGCTGTAGGTGGTGTACAACCTCAGTCTGAAACTGTATGGCGTCAAGCGAACAAATATAAAGTGCCTCGTTTAGCATTCGTGAACAAGATGGACCGTACTGGTGCAAACTTCTTCCGTGCTGTTGAGCAAGTTAAAACTCGTTTAGGTGGTAATCCTGTTCCTATCGTTGTGCCAATTGGTGCTGAAGATACATTCCAGGGTGTTGTTGACCTTATCGAAATGAAAGCGATTATCTGGGATGAAGCATCTCAAGGTATGAAGTTTGAATATGCTGATATCCCAGCTGACCTAGTTGATACGTCTAACGAATGGCGTACAAAAATGGTTGAAGCTGCGGCTGAAGCTTCTGAAGAATTAATGGACAAGTACCTTGAAGAAGGTGATCTTTCTAAAGAAGAGATCATTGCAGGTTTACGTGCTCGTACATTAGCTTCTGAAATTCAAGTAATGCTTTGTGGTTCTGCGTTCAAAAACAAAGGTGTTCAACGTATGTTGGACGCTGTAATTGAATTCTTACCATCACCTACAGAAGTTAAAGCGATCGAAGGTATCCTTGACGACAAAGACGAAACTAAAGCGTCTCGTGAAGCATCTGACGAAGCTCCGTTCTCTGCGCTTGCGTTCAAAATCATGAACGACAAATTCGTAGGTAACTTAACATTCGTACGTGTTTACTCTGGTGTTCTTAAACAAGGTGACCCGGTTTATAACCCAGTTAAATCTAAGCGTGAACGTATCGGTCGTATCGTGCAAATGCATGCGAACGAACGTCAAGATCTTGATGAAATCCGTGCAGGTGATATCGCAGCATGTGTAGGTCTTAAAGACGTTACAACTGGTGATACATTATGTGATGAGAAAAACATCATTACTCTTGAGCGTATGGAATTCCCAGAGCCAGTAATTTCATTGGCTGTTGAACCAAAAACTAAAGCAGACCAAGAAAAAATGTCTATCGCTTTAGGTCGTTTGGCTAAAGAAGATCCATCGTTCCGTGTTCGTACAGATGAAGAATCTGGTCAAACAATTATTGCTGGTATGGGTGAGCTTCACCTTGACATCATTGTTGACCGTATGAAGCGTGAATTCGGTGTTGAAGCTAACATTGGTAAACCAATGGTTGCTTACCGTGAAACGATCAAAAAGTCTGTTGAACAAGAAGGTAAATTCGTACGTCAAACTGGTGGTAAAGGTAAGTTTGGTCACGTATATGTACGTCTTGAACCGCTTGATGTTGATGAGTCTGGTAAAGAATACCAATTCGTTGAAGAAGTTGTTGGTGGTGTAGTACCTAAAGAATTCTTTGGCGCGGTTGACAAAGGTATTCAAGAACGTATGAAGAATGGTGTATTAGCTGGTTACCCTGTTGTTGGTATTAAAGCGACATTATTCGACGGTTCTTACCATGATGTCGACTCTGACGAATTATCGTTCAAAATGGCAGGTTCTTATGCCTTCCGTGATGGTTTCATGAAAGCGGATCCTATCCTTCTTGAACCTATCATGAAAGTTGAAGTAGAAACTCCAGAAGACTACATGGGCGATATCATGGGTGACTTAAACCGTCGTCGTGGTATGGTTCAAGGTATGGACGATCTTCCTGGTGGAACAAAAGCAATTAAAGCAGAAGTTCCTCTTGCTGAGATGTTTGGTTACGCGACTCAAATGCGTTCTATGTCTCAAGGTCGTGCGACTTACTCAATGGAATTTGCTAAGTATGCTGAAACTCCACGTAACGTGGCTGAAGGCATCATTGCTAAATTCCAAGCTGGCGGTAAAAAAGGTGACGACGAGTAATCTTTCGATTACTATAAGCCCTAACTAATTCTTAGTTGAAAACCAAGTGCTCATGGGGTGACCCTCCATGAGTAGTTAATAAAGGAAGATCATCATGGCTAAAGCCAAGTTTGAACGTAATAAGCC
>NZ_ALOW01000013.1:0-30153 GCF_000292385.1 Acinetobacter sp. GG2 | reverse complement strand
GGATTAAGATCCCTTTGCAATACCTTTCTCATATTTTATTATTCAAGCGGTCACTTTTTAGACTTTTTAGTGAAAATTAGATGAGATATTAAACTTTTTTTAGTTAATCAACTTCATGTAGAATAGATTATTCATGCAATTGATGTGGCATTAACTCACCATGTGGCATTCCGCTAAGAAAGTATTATTCTGCATACTTGTAGTGCTTGCTACGAGTGGGCCTGCGTATGCCAATTCAAAACATAACTTCTATGTGCTGACTTTATCTATTTTAAGTTATAGCAAATGGGAGAATGTAAGCACCCCTACTCTTTGTGTAATTGATAATGCTTCAATTACTTCTACTTTTCAGTCTTATATTCAACAATTATCTTATAATTATCGTGTACAAACAGTTAATGTTAAAGATTTCCCCAAGTCACATTGCCAAGCTGTTTACTTTTCTACAACTTCTCCTCAACAACAACAAAATTTAATTCAGAATTATCCATATCGTTCTTTGCTTTCTTTAAGTATTAATAATCCAGAATGTGAAGTTGGTAGTATCTTTTGTTTATATGATCAAAATAATTACACCACTTTTAAAGTTAACTTAGATGCATTAAGCCATTCCAAGGTCCATATTGATCCAAGGGTATTACTCTTGGCTAAGAATGCGGAGTAAGGGCCATGATATCTAAGTTGTATCAGTCCACTTCTCTACATGCTCTTTTTAGAAAGTCTCAATTTACGATTTTTGCGATTACTTTTTTTATTTGTTCTTTTACCTTTGTATCTATTTCCGTTTTTACTATGGAAACTTATGCAAAGCAGAATTTGCAATTACTTAGTCATACGCTTCTTGAGCGTATTCAACCTGCTGTAGTGTTTAATGACAAGATCACAATAGAACAGATCTTAAATGAATATACGAATGATCATTCTATTCGAGCGATTCATATTTATGATTCTGAACATCATTTAATTGCACAAAGTTTTAAGTTGTCTAGTCAAACTTCTGTTTTGGAAGGATGGTTTAATCATTGGTTCTTAAATGAGCCTGTACATTTAACGATTTATCATCACCAACAGAATGTTGGCGAGCTAACGCTTTTTGGTAGCTCTGAAAAAATATTGCAATTTTTAAAGATGATTATGGTTGGTCTAGCGATCGCGATGTTATTTATTGTTTGTGCACTATGGTGGTCAGTGAATTTAACTTATCGTCAAATTATGCAGGCGATTTATCCTCTTACCAATATTGCTCAAATCGTAAGTGAACAGAAAGCTTATAATCTTCGCTTTCCATATAACCGTATTAAAGAGTTTCAAGATTTAAATACTGTTTTTAATCAGTTGCTTGAAGAAATTCAAATTTGGGATAATCAGCTACAAAAGGAAAATCGCAAACTATCTTTTCAAGCTCATCACGACCAACTTACATTACTACCAAACAGACATTATTTTTATCAAATATTGTTGGATATGTTTGAAGACAAGGATTTTGACAACAAGTCTGCTCTATTATTTATAGATAATAATAACTTTAAGGCAATTAATGACCAGTTCGGACATTTAGCTGGTGATGAAGTCTTAAAAGAGATGGCCAAAAGATTACAGACTCGTTTACGGCATCAAGATTTTATTGCTCGTCTAGGCGGCGACGAATTTGCGGTCATTTTGCATTCCATTAGTCATGCTGATCATTTAATATCTATTGCTGAAAATTTACTCGAAAGCTGTAAAGAACCTTTGCATCTAAATGATCAAACGATTTATTTCAGTTTTAGTGTGGGGATTGCTTTATCCCAATTTGCGTCTAGTCCAGAAGATTTTATTATGCAAGCCGATCAGGCGATGTATAAGGCTAAGACTTCTGAGCAACATTGGTTTATTTATAAACCAGAGAATTAAATTTAGGCTAATCTATGAATACAAGATCTTTAAAACTCTCGTTTATTGCATTGCTGTGCATTACTCTTGCAGGCTGCTTGAGTTTTGGCCCTTTGAAATATCGTCAAGTAAAAATGCTAAAGAAAGAGGGTTTTGTTCTAACTAACGAAGGCTGGACTCTAGGTTTACCAGAACGTTTATTATTTGATTTTAATGATGCAACGTTGAAACAAAGCCATGAAGCAGAGCTTGTACGCTTAGCAAATCAATTAAATAAATATGATTTGAATAAGTTAAAAATTGTTGGTCATACTGACGATGTAGGTAATCCTGAATACAACCAGAAGTTATCTGAAGAGCGCGCACAAAGTGTTGCTAACCTTTTCTTGACTCGTGGTTTTAAAAAGGAAAATATTTATGTTATTGGACGTGGTTCAACTCAACCATATGTACCAAACACAACCAATGAAAATCGGGCAATCAATCGTCGTGTTGCAATCGTCATTATTCCTTAATTTTCTTATTTAAAAAAAGCCAATCTTCGTGATTGGCTTTTTTGTTTTATACAAGTTCAATAATATCAATAGTCGGTGGTACACGAAATCTTAAAGGTATGCCAACCATACCTGTTCCTACGGTAACAAATACATCAGCATGCTCGTGTGAATAAAAGCCACGCTTGTGACCTAAAATTGATACTTTTTTCATAATGTAATTAGTTACCCACGGAAGCTCGACCTGTCCCCCATGAGTATGTCCTGATAACATCAAAGGTCGATTAGGTAATTTGGGAACCATATCTACTGTATCTGGATTATGTGAGAGGATTAGCCACGGTTTATCTTGTGGTAAGTTTGGCATTGAACGCATATCGGTTTTTCCCGCCCATAGATCACCAATACCAATTAAGCGAAATTCGTCAAACTCAACAATTTTACCTTCAATATCCATAACTTCATTGTAGTAAAGTGCATCTTTTAATAATTGTTGGATAGGTGGTCCTGGATATTGTTCATCATGATTTCCAGGAACTGAATAGACTGGAGCTTGAATATCTTTGAGTACAGCCAGTTCTTGTACTAGTTTGTCTTCTGGTTCATAGGTCCAGTCGCCTGACACAACCACCAAGTCAGGTTGTTGCTCATTGAGTTTTTTCACAATGATTTTGAGTTGACGTTCGTGACCGGAAAATAAACCTATATGTAAATCAGCAATTAAAGCAACTTTTACAGGCTTATTAAAACGGCGATCCGGATTCAAACGATATTGGTGAACATCAACACGTACCATATGCGGTTCTATAAAACGTGCATAAATGAGGATACCACTTAATAAAAAGATAAAAATGGTTTGATGAATTGAGTAATATCCTACCCAACCTGCATATAAATTAAAGAACCAAAGTGGAATAAGAAGATAAGATAGATAAAAAGTAAGTAGGTGAACAAAAGCTTTAAATGGATGAATTGTTTCTGTACGTGATTGATGAATCCAAGCTTCGACAATGCCCCACAAGGCAAGTATTGAAAAAATAAAGTAAAAACAAAAGATGATTGAATTTGGATTCCACATTACGATTCTCGACTTATCTTATATTGATTGCTAGTAATCAAATTCAATATTTATCTTTCAATATGCACGAATTATACTCTAGCTCACCTTATCGTATGTATTGATTATGGCACAATCCTTTCATTCCAAACAGCTTCAAACTCATCAACAGGCTAAAGGCTTTTTGATCAAAGCTTCTTTAGTTGTCTGTTCAAGTTTTGCTGTGACTTTGACAGGTTGTAGCACTTTACCCAAACATCGTGCAGAACCAATTGAATATGCACGAGATATCGATACATCTCAAACTTCACTTGCAAAAATTATTACACCTTTGCGGGAACAAAATCCAAATTTAACGGGTTATCATCTGTTAAATGATCCATTAGAAGCACTTGCGGCTCGTTTAAGGTTGATTGATAAAGCCGAAAAGACTTTAGATTTACAATATTATATTTGGGATAATGACAAGGTCGGCGCTTTAGCTTTACATGCGATTATTCGTGCTGCAGATCGTGGCGTTAAAGTACGTTTATTGATTGATGATAATAACGCTAAAAAAATGGAAGGGGTTTTACTGGCCCTTTCTCAGCATAAAAATATTGAAGTTAAATTATTTAACCCTTACCGTTTTCGCGAATACCGCGCGATGGATATGATTTTAGACTTAAAGCGTATCAATCGTCGTATGCATAATAAGAGCTTTATTGCTGATAATCAGGTAGCGCTCATTGGTGGGCGTAATATGACAAATCAGTATTATAACGTCAGTGATAATTACCAATTTTCTGATGTTGATGTCATGTTAGTCGGTGCTGCTGTTGATGACATCGTAAATTCTTTTGATGATTACTGGAATCATGAATATGCCTATTCGGTCCAGAGCATTGTTAGTGCTCAACAACATCGTTTACGCTATGAAAGTTTAAAAGAACAACTCGATGCTCATTATCAACAGGCAACTGTTCAAAACTTTCTTAACTTAACTTCTAAGTCGCATGCTTTTGATAAATGGCTAGACCATAACATTCAATTTGACTGGGTTAAGGCAGAGGTCGTAAAAGACTCCCCTGATAAAATTAAGTCAAAAGCAAAAAAAGAAGAGCATTTAAATTTCCAATTGATTAACCATTTGGAAAAGCCCGAAAGTAATGTTGATTTGATTTCTGCTTATTTTATTCCTGAAAAGCAAGGCGCTAAAATTTTGAGTACGCTTGCGAAAGAAGGTGTAGAAGTTCGAGTTTTGACAAACTCATTTAAGGCAAATGACGTTGCTGTTGTCCATGCTTTTTATGGTAGATATCGAAAAGAACTTTTGAAAAACGGCGTACAACTTTATGAGTTTTTACCAGCACCAGATAAACGTAATTTAAATAAAAATACGGAAGAGTTGGCAACTAAGGCTAAAGTAAACATGAAAGGCTTAAGTCGCTCAAGCTTACATACCAAACTCATGGCTTTAGATGAACAGGTTTTTATTGGATCATTCAATTTTGATCCACGTTCTGCTTATTTAAATACTGAAATTGGTGTAATTTTAGATAGCCCATCGCTAGCAAAAACAATTCACCATACGATGGATGAAAACTTAAATAAATATGCTTATAAATTAAAGCTCGACCCGAATAACAATATTTATTGGCAACAAGAAACCTCCAAAGGACCTGTTATTTATAAAAAAGAACCAGAAATGAAATGGTGGCAAAAGGCAGGCATGAAGTTTCTTTCATGGCTACCTCTCGAAGGGTTTATGTAATTAACTTTTTGGCTTAAGTACTTTTTGATGTAATTGAGCCAAACCTTCTACCATTTTTTGTTGGACTTCTTGAGTCAGACTTTTTACATCGTGCCCTTCGACCGAGATAGGAGGCAAGGTCAGTAGATGAGCTGTTACTTTCGGCATTTCTAGCACATGCTGAATATGTTCAACAAATGACATCTCACCAATAAATGGCGCGACATTATCTAATTCACCATGACGGTTTACATAGCAAATTAAGCACACCTGTACTGGACGCTTGGCTTCAATAGCAGCCCCGAGTAAGCGACCATGTATTTTTTTAACAGAATGTCCATCTGTAGTGGTCGCTTCAGGAAAAAATAATACTGGAATATTTTGTTTTAAGAATTCAGCAATTTGCTCTCGAATTCTAATAGAGTCACCAGAGCCACGCTTAATAAATAAAGTACCGCCACCCTTTGCTAAGTTACCAAAAATAGGCCAATTTTCTATTTCAGCTTTAGCCAAAAAGAACACGCGCGCACCTGAACCTAAAACAGCAATATCAAGCCAAGAAATATGATTGCTTACCCATAAAGCTGGCTCTCTAGGAATCGTTCCATGCACTTGAACATCGAGGTTAAAGACTTTGCATAAACGGCGACAAAAATATTGGACGTATCGTGTATTAACAGGATTATTTGGATCCTTATAGAGTCCATGACGATAAACTAAATAAAAACCTTCACTGATTGCCGCAGTTGCTGAAGTAACTTTCTTTCCGTACAAGCCTATTTTAGAAAATTTCTTTAACGTTGAATTTAATATACTTTGCGTTTGAGCCATAAAATTTCACTAACGATCAATCATTGTTATACCTATCTCGAGCCATTCTATACGTTTCGCAATTAACTTGCATCGCTATGCGATAGAAGCAAATAAAAAATAAAATGCATGTAGATAATCTAAAGGATAAGAGTAAACCCTTTCCCCTTTTACTCAAGTTTCCTCTAGAATAAAGTTTTACCCTTTTCAGGATTTATAGCCACGTGGAATTTGTTGATCGGCATCAAGGCGGTGAGCGCACAATATTGGTGAGTGTGTCTGTACAATTATTAGATGATCTGGATGCCGAAGAGTTTGCTCTACTTGCACAGTCTGCTGGTGCGGATATTCTTGAGCACGTTAAAGTACAACGTAATAAGCCAAATCCTAAATTTTTTATTGGTTCAGGTAAAGTCGATGAAATAGCCGAGAAAGTTCAAGAATTAGAAGCCGGACTGGTTATTTTTGATCATGCATTATCACCCGCTCAAGAACGAAATTTAGAAAGAATATTAAAATGTCGGGTCATTGACCGTACTGGTTTAATTTTGGATATTTTTGCCCTACGTGCCCGCACCCATGAAGGTAAATTACAAGTCGAACTTGCTCAGCTTAAACATTTATCAACTCGCCTGATTCGTGGTTGGTCTGCTGACTTTGAACAACAAAAAGGTGGTATTGGCTTACGTGGTCCTGGTGAAACACAACTCGAAACAGACCGTCGTCTCATTCGTGTACGTATTACTCAGTTAAAAGACAAGTTAGAGAAAGTCCATCAAACTCGTATACAAGGACGAGCAGCCAGACAAAAAGCTTCAATTCCAACCGTATCTTTAGTGGGTTATACCAATGCTGGAAAATCTACTTTATTTAATATTTTAGCGAAAAGTGATGTATATGCAGCCGACCAACTGTTTGCAACACTTGATCCAACCTTACGTCGTTTAGAATGGGATGGTATTGGTACTGTTGTGCTCGCAGATACTGTAGGTTTTGTGCGAAACCTACAACATGATTTAGTTGAGTCTTTCAAGGCAACTTTAGAAGAAACGCTTGAAGCAACACTACTCTTACATGTAATTGATAGCAGTAGCCATGAAATGCTGGATCAGATTGAAGCTGTTGAAGGTGTGTTAAAAGAAATTGGCGCAGATGCCCCTGTCCTTCGTGTTTACAACAAGATCGATTTAAGTGGTGAAGAGGCCAAAATTGTTTATTCAGAGCCTCATGTTCCTGATCGCGTTTATGTATCTGCACATTCAGGTTTAGGTCTAGATTTACTACGTCAAGCTGTTCAAGAATGCTTAATGGGCCAACTTCAACAATTCTCATTAGTTCTTAAACCGGCTTATGGCAAATTGCGTACCCAGCTTTATGCTTTAAACGTTATCGAATCTGAACATTATGATGATGAAGGGCTATTACATATTGATATACGAATAGCTCCTCATAAGCTTGAGCAATTAATTCGCCAAGCCAAATTACCTATAGATGAGATATTAGGTGAACGGGCGAGTCAGTTTAAACGACCACTGGAAGAGTTTGAAATCAAGAACTAGATCAGTTAAAACTTGATAAGTAAACTTTTAGAGATAAAAAATATGGATAAGATCAAAAGTATAGATTGGGCAGCATGGGTAGGAACTTTTCTACTTATTATCGGCTTTCGTGAAGGCTCAGTCGTCGTTATGCGTACTTTTGGTCATCCAGAATTAGGAAACTTAGTCGGCTTAATTAGTTTACTCATCATTTTGCTCGTTTGGCGCAAGTTTAAGAAAATTCCTTTAAGACTAGTCGACACCAACAATAAAATCATGAAAGAAAGTGGTTTTGCTTTTTTACCTATTTGTGCAGGATCATTAATTATGCTGGTGCATATGGGCAAAGAAATTCCTTTATTTCTCTTTGTACTAGTGGTGAGCACCCTTATCCCGCTGTGGGTCTATGCAAAAATGGCCAAACACTGGTTATAAGGAGAATAAAATGTTTATGATTTTATATGGATTTTTGATCACTCTAGTTGGCTACCTTTGTGCAAAACCTTTAAACCGCCGTTTCCCTCAAGTCCCTCTCTTAGTTTTCGGTATGTTCATTGTGATTGGTTTATTGTCAATCTTGAAAGTTCCTTATGAAGAATACCGACTTTACGTAAACGATTTATTCAGCCACCTATTAGGGTATGTCACCGTTGCTTTAGCGATACCTTTGGCTGCAATGCGTTATGACGATTTACCTCTTAAATCGGTTGTTGGAATCTTATGTTTTGCAAGTATTAGCGCTGTTGCTTTACCAATGGGCCTTGCTTATTTATTGCATATGTCTGAGCCTACTATTCTGGCTTTTGCTACACGCGCTGTAACTACACCTATTGCTTTAAACATTGCAACTTTATTACATGCCCCTGAAACATTAGTCACGTTAATTGTGATTTTATCAGGAGTTATTGGTGCAGCATTTTCACCATTTTTACTTAAGCATATTCATGATGAAAGAGCATCAGGTTTAGCTCTAGGTTTAGCCGCACATGCTATTGGAACAGCTCAAGCTTGGCAACGTGGCCCTGTTGCGGGTCGTTATGCCGCTTTTGGTATGGCTTTAAATGGTGTATTTACCGCCATATGGCTACCGACTTTCATGTTATCTGTAGGAATTTCCTGATCAAAAAGTAGTTCAAATAAACATTGAACCAGTGATCAATTAGAAATAAGATGATCTTTTCAAATCTAAAAGGATTTTTGATTATGGGGAAATTTTTTGTTGGAGCGATGCTCTTATTGGGGATAAATTCAGCTACTTTTGCGGCTGATATTACTGGTATGTGGCAAACGATTGACGATAAAACTGGTACGCCTAAGGCTCATGTAGAAATACGAAAAGAGGCAAATGGTACTTATTCAGGAAAAGTTGTAAAAATTACACCGCGTCCGGGTTATACACCAAAAGAAATTTGTGATAACTGCCCAGCGCCTTATACCAATAAGCATATTGTAGGTTTAGATATCGCGACTGGTTTAAAACAAGTGGATAGTACAACCTACACTGGTGGGAAAATTCTAGACCCAAATACTGGCAAAGTTTACGGATTAAAAGCTAAACTCAGTGCAAATGGTAACCGTCTACACATGCGTGGTTATCTTGGAGTTTCAGCTTTAGGCCGCAATCAAATCTGGATTCGCCTAGAATAAATCTTAAAAAAGAAAAAAGCCGCTTATGCGGCTTTTTTTATTACATGACAGGATTAACTACTGAAAAACTTTGCTGGTCTTCAAGACGATAAGCAATTAAGTTTTTACCCCACACACAGCCACCATCTACGTTCTGAATATGTTCACTAATTGTTCTGCCTTCTAGAGCAGCCCAATGACCAAAGAATACTTGATGTGTTTGTGCAGCTTTACTTGGAAATTCAAACCAAGGTAAATAACCTTCTGGCATAGGTGCATCTAAAGTATCTTTAAAACTAAATTCCAAAGTACCTTCTGCATTAGTTAAACGCATGCGAGTTAAATAATTGGTAATACAGCGTAGGCGGTCATTACCAATTAAGCCATCTGTCCAAAGATCTGGTTTTGAACCATACATTTCAGCTAAAAAAGCATCTAATACAGACAGATCATCATGTGCTAATACAGCTTCAACTTCTTTTGCTAAAGCAGCCGTTTTTTCTGCATCCCAAATACAAGGTATACCAGCATGCGTTAGCACAGTTTGATCATTTGGAAATAAACATAATGGCTGTTTACGTAACCAGTCGATGAGTTCATCACCATCCACAGCGTCAATAACATCCTGTGTACGATCTTTCTCTTTAATTTCTTTAAGACCACGAGCACAAGCAACCAGTGTTAAATCATGATTACCTAAGACGGTTGCAGCTGCGCCACGATCGGCTAGTTTTTTAATAAAACGAAGTGCACCGACAGAATTTTCTCCACGTGCAACTAAATCACCAGCAAACCAAATAAAATCTTGGTCAGGATCAAAACGTATTTCTTTCAGCAATGCTTTGAGTGCTTCAAAACAACCTTGAACATCTCCAATGATATAATTATAGCGCTTGGTCATTTATGCCACCATTTGATCTGCCAAAGCGACAAACTCGGCAAGCGTCAGAGTTTCTGGACGAGCCATTGGATCAACGCCTGCTTTCTCAAAGCCATCTTCTGCCAACATACCTTTAAGGCTGTTTCTTAGGGTTTTACGGCGCTGTGTAAACACGTGTGCAACCAAACGAGCTAAAGCTTTCTCATCTTTTGCGACAATCGGTTTTTGTTCGTAAGGAACTAAACGGAATACTGCACTCGTTACTTTTGGCGGTGGATTAAATGCGCCTGCAGGAACTTCAAATAAAAACGTAGGCTGGCAATAATATTGAATCATTACCGATAAACGACCATATTCTTTTGTATTTGGTTCAGCAGTAATACGATCAACCACCTCTTTTTGCAACATAAAGTGCATATCTTTGACTTTGCTACCAAATTCCAAGAGATGAAAAAGTAGTGGTGTTGAAATGTTATAAGGTAAATTGCCTACTACACGTAATGGTCGACCATCTTTTACGAGTTCACTAAAGTCATATTTTAATGCATCAGCTTCTACAATAGTTAAACGTTCTGGATGTGGAACACGCTCTGGCAAACCCGCTGCTAAGTCACGGTCTAACTCAACAACTGTTAAAGCATCACACTCTCCAATTAAAGGAGAAGTTAATGCAGCCAAGCCCGGACCAATTTCAACAATATTATCGCCTGTACGCGGATTGACAGAGCGTACAATTTTGGCAATGACTCGCTGATCATGTAAGAAGTTTTGACCAAAACGTTTACGAGCTTTATGCCCTTCATCTTTCGGGTTTAGGGCATTAATTTGATACATAGAACATTTCCAACATGAAAAATTTAACTCGCTGCCAACGATAAAGCTAAATCGACAGCGACATTTAAACTTGAGCTTTTTGCCAAACCTGTCCCAGCTAAAGACAGAGCAGTACCATGATCGACCGAAGTACGAATAAACGGTAAGCCCAATGTGATATTAATTGCTTCACCAAAACCTTGTGATTTTAGCACAGGTAAGCCTTGATCATGGTACATGGCAAGAACAGCATCAGCATTTTTAAGATGTTCAGGAGTAAATAAAGTGTCTGCTGGCATACTTAAACTGATTTTAATGCCTTGAGATCGATAACTCTCGAGTACCGGATTAATAGTATCAATCTCTTCACGGCCTAAGTAACCATCTTCACCCGCATGAGGATTTAAGCCACACACCAAAATCCTTGGATCGGTAATTTTAAACTTAGTTTTTAAGTCATGAAGCAAGATGTCTATTACTTGATGCAAGCGTTGTTTGGTAATCGCATCTGCTACATCTCTTAAAGGTAAATGTGTAGTCGCTAAAGCAACTCGCAAGGTTTTAGTGGCGAGCATCATGACAACGCGCTCAACACCTGCAAACTCTTGGTAATATTCGGTGTGACCACTAAATAAAATTCCTGCATCATTAATGACTGATTTTTGTACCGGCGCAGTAGCTACACCTACACTTTTACCTGACATTGCATAATCAGCTGAGCGACGTAGTTGCTCTAATACATAAGCAGCATTAGCTGGGTCTAATTGACCGTCAGTGACTTCTGTTTTTAATGCAACATGCTCTATATAAAGCTCACCTTGCAAAGATGATTGAGTCTGTCCGGTATACTCTAAAAACTTAATATCCAAGCCAAGCTTTTGAGCACGTTGTTGCAATAAATTTCGGTCAGCTAAAACAACAACAGGACGTTCATCAACTCGTTTCGCCAGACTTAAACAAATATCTGGACCAATACCGGCAGGCTCACCGGAAGTGACATATAAAGGCAGCACAATCACCCCCGACACATTTCTAAAATTTGAATTATTTTAACATATCCTACATTCATCGGATTAGGGATTAAATTATCTACCTTAAACTGGATTTTTCTTGTGACTTTGGACAAACTCGTTTAGAATGCTCGCTCCTTTTGTTTGGACAGATTCCATAGTCCAAACCAACTATAATAGGTAGTGGTTTAATGAAAACTCTCAGCGCTAAGCCAGCTGAAGTTCAACATGACTGGTATGTTGTTGATGCTTCTGGCAAAACTTTAGGTCGCCTTGCGACTGAAATCGCTCGTCGTTTACGCGGTAAGCATAAAACTTCTTATACTCCTCACGTTGACACTGGCGATTACATCGTTGTGATTAATGCTGAACAAGTTCAAGTGACTGGTAAAAAATCACTTGATAAGAAATATTATCGCCATACTGGTTTCCCTGGTGGTATCCGTGAGACTAACTTCGAGAAGTTAATTGCTCACAAACCTGAAGCTGTTCTTGAAAAAGCAGTTAAAGGCATGTTACCAAAAGGTCCTCTTGGTTATGCAATGATCAAAAAAATGAAAGTGTACGCTGGTACTGAGCATCCGCATGCTGCTCAACAGCCACAAGTTTTGGACATCTAAGGGATACAGCACATGGCTACTAATTATGGTACAGGTCGCCGTAAGACCGCAACTGCACGTGTTTTCTTGTCAGCTGGTACAGGCAAACTCGTTATTAACAACCGTACTTTAGAGCAATATTTCGGTCGTGAAACTGCTCGTATGGTTGTTCGTCAACCTTTAGAACTTTTAGAAGTTACTGAAAAGTTTGACCTTTACATCACTGTTAAAGGTGGTGGTATCGGTGGTCAAGCTGGCGCGATCCGTCACGGTATTACTCGTGCGCTTATCGCTGCTGACGAAACTTTAAAACCTGTTCTACGTCAAGCTGGTTTCGTTACTCGTGATGCTCGTGAAGTTGAACGTAAGAAACTTGGTTTACGTAAAGCTCGTAAACGTCCTCAATTCTCTAAACGTTAATTCGTTTACCGAATCGGACAAAAAGCCTTGGATTTTTCCAAGGCTTTTTTATTATAAAAACAGCACCAAAAGATAAGAACTTATAAATATAAAAACTATCTCTTTAGAACCGTGATTTCCTAGAGCATTTTTAGTATTCTAATCGATTCACTCAACCACGTCGTCTTGTGATATGTCGGTCGAAAATACCTCTATTCAGGGGATTACCCTTTACAGCCATGCTGATGATTTCCGTTCTCACTGGATTCGTTTCTTATTAGCAGAAAAACAAATTAAATATCAATTGATCATAACTGATCACGAAGATGAGGATTTAGCAAGTCTAAACCCTTATAACCAATTACCGATGCTCCTTGAGCAAAACCTGAAATTATTCTCAGCACCCATTATTGCTGAATATCTTGATGACCGATATCGTCAGAGTAAACTTTACGCCGATGCGCCGATGGCACGCGCAGAACAACGACAATATATTTGGCGTCTTGAAAATGATTGGTTCAAATTGGCTGATCATATGCTCAAACATGTAGATACTTTAAATATAGAACAAAAACAAAAAGCCCAAAAAGAACTACGTGAGACCTTAATTTCTCTTACTCCACTATTTCAGCATTTTCCTTACTTTATGTCGGAAAATTTTTCAATTTTGGATTGTATGCTTGCCCCAATTTTTGTGAGGCTGAATAGCATGGGAATTGATTTACCAAAGCAGCAGTGTCGGCCTATATTTTTGTACTGTAAACGTATCTTTAGCCGCCCTTCTTTTGTTAAATCAATGACGGCCCAAGAGAAAACCCGTTACAATGAACAATTAAATATGGAATAGTGTGATATGTCTGAGCAAACTATTGAATTAACCCCTACACGTCCTTATCTTGCTCGTGCAATCTATGAATGGATTTGCGACAACAAACTCACACCTTATTTACTTGTTGATGCAACACAGCCACATACGGATGTACCACAACAATTTGTCAAAGATGGTCAAATCGTTTTAAACATTGTTCCACATGCTGTACATCAATTATTGATTACCAATGATGCTATTACTTTTTCAGCACGGTTTGGTGGAGTTTCCAAAAATATTTATGTGCCTATTCAAGCTGTTTTAGGCCTGTATGCACGTGAAAATGGTCAGGGTTTATTCTTTGATCCAGAAGAATATGCCAATGTCACTCCTGCAGAAAATGTAATGGGGCCAGAAGTACAAGAATCAACTGAAACAACATCGAGCAAGAAAAAACCAACATTAAGAATTTTAGATTAAATTTAGAGGAATAAAGTATGGCATTTGATTTAGTCCAATACTTTGCTGAGCAAATAAAAATTCAGAAGCCTCAGCTTTTAAATCAATATCCAGCAAATGAAAAGAATAAGCTGATTGATGAAGTTAACGTGCTAACACTTGGCAAGTTAATCAGCTTATGGCGTCAAGATGATAGTAAAATTTATAATGAAATAAAAACTGCTGATCCACTATATATTCAAGAAGTAGCGCGCCATCTAACTACATCTAAACACAATCAATCAGTTTTAAAAAATACTGAGCTCGAACAAAGTATTTCTGAAATTCTCACATTACAGTTAACAGAGCTGAATCAGCTTGATGACACTGGTGGGTTCGGTCAAAATGGATTGAAAGAGCTCATCTTAGGTCAAGTTGAACATTTATCAGGCCAAGCGGAAGACTGGGTTTGGTCAACAAATCACCTAACAGAGTTAATTGGTTCTAAACCTGTTGAGCAAGAAGAGCTATCATTGGATACAACAATGAAGGAGTTTAACCAAATGGTTCATCAAGCCCAACCATCCCACGAAGATTTGCATATTGAAGAACAAACAATCGAAACTTCAGTTCCTACATGGTCAAAGATAATTGCTCCTGTAGTTGCTTTAGCAATCTTGGGTTATTTGTACTGTATTTATACTCAGCTTGTTTAATTTCATCATAAACATTAAAGGAGGAACAAATAGTTCCTCTTTTTTTATTTTAAAAACATAATTTATTATCCCATATTATTTTAACATTCTATTACAATTATTAAATTTTGAATGAAAATTATATAATGCAAACCTGAGCACAATATTAAAAGTATAATGCATAAATTTTCTTATAATATTTTTTATAATATGACATTTTTGGTCACTTACTTACCCAAACATCAATTTTAATTTAAACTTGTTTGATTGACTTAAACTTGGGTAGAAATATAATGATTTTTAACTACTTTTAAATAAAAAGTAGTAACTATAATTTTATAATCCTGAGAGATAAAAATGGCTAAACTTTCTTTAGATAGCTTAACTGAAATTGATGGTTTTGTTGCATCTGCACTTGTTGATTCAGAAAGTGGTTTATCACTTGCAACTCAAGGCGGTGGGGAAATTGATTTAGAATTGGCGGCTGCTGGAAATACAGAAGTCATTCGCGCAAAAAGAAACATCGCTAATGCATTGAAATTAAATGACAATATTGAGGACATTTTAATTACATTGGGTAAGGCTTATCACTTAATTCGTCCATTAGAGAGTAATAACAACTTATTTCTTTATTTAGTACTTGATCGTACTAAAGCAAATTTGGCTATGGCTCGCCATGAGTTAAAGTCATTTGAAAAAGAGCTAGACTTCAGCTAATTGATTTAATTTATGCTCTTTATATTAATTATAAAGAGCATAAAAAATCACTACACTATTTAATAAAACTTAAAATGATACTATGGATAGTCATTGCATAAATATTGCAGTTTCAGGTTTAAGCTTAAAAGTTTCAGATGAATTAAAAATATTAATCCGAAATTTAATATCCAATCAATATGGGATTAATTGGGTTAACATTTCTAATAATAATATTGATTTATTAATCATTAACGAAAACTTTTTTGATGCAGATAACATTCAAAATATTCTTCAAAAGAAAAAAATTCCTTATTTAAAAATTACCAAAACACCTTCACAAAATGGAAATTCTATATATGAACATACTTTACACTTTCCTTTAGAAAAGTCAGAGCCCCTTCTATCTTGGCTACAAAAAAATGTATTAGCCTCTTTAGAATCTACTGCTATTAACTCTACGTCAGCTTTATCAAATGAAATGGCTCTCATAGATGGGCAATTTATAAAAAGTTTACATAGTCAGGAAAATACCAAATTACATTTATTTGATGATAAAGGTACGCTCGCTATTATTGATAACAGGACTCAGGTCGCTTGGGTAGAACCTTCTCGTCAAAAAGCACATACCAATATGAGTTTTAATTTTGCTTTTGCCAAAACCTCAGACTTTACAAAGGTTTCACGTAAAAAAGGTTATTACTTAAAAGATTGGTTATGGAATCTCATCTGGTATTCAAATGAATTTGAAAATTTAGCTTCGGCTGATGGTTATTTCAAAATAGATCATTGGCCGCAACCCTATCAAAAAGAATATAGAAAAATTAGCCTTCAGCTCTCTGCCTGCTTTATTCAGGGAGCAAAAGTCACTGATGTAGCAAAACAACTTAACCAACCAATCGATGTTATTTTACGTTTTATTACGGCTTGCTTAATGGCAAATAACGGACAATATGTTTCTGCAAATAAGTGTTCATACGCTCCTCAAACGAATTCAGAAGGCTCAAATAGTGAAAGTCATTTTTTTAAAAATTTCATAGGAAAAATTAGACGTCGTTTTGGTTTTTAAGGAACAGTATGATTATACAGCAATATAAAATTGTCTTTGCGGGCAGCATGGGGGCGGGAAAAACAGAAGCGATCAAATCGCTATCTGAAATTCCAATTTTAGGAACAGAAGCATTTAATACAGATGTAGAAAGCCATCAAAAATCACAAACAACAGTCGGAATTGATTACGGTGAAATTACACTAGATGATGGAGTTAAAATTGGCTTATATGGAACACCTGGACAAAGCCGTTTTGATTTTATCTGGTCAGTTATTTGTGAAGGCGCAATCGGTATTATTCTTCTGTTAGATCATAACAGCCCAAGTGCTATTAGCGAGCTAGAAAGCTATTTGGAAACCTTTAAAAACTATAATAATAATATTGCGATTGGTATTACACATATTGATGAAAATAAAGAATCTTCACTTCAGCAGTATCGTAATTGGTTAACAGAAAATGAACTTCAATATCCATTATTTTTTATTGATGCAAGAGAACAAGAGCACATTTCAATGATGGTTGAATCATTAATTGCATCACTTGAAGTTAAGGTAGGCGCAACATCTCAAGGGAAAGATCATGCTTAGTATTCCAGTTCAAAAAAGAACCGCTCCAACACAATTGCTACAACTTGCAAAAAGTGAAGCCCAAAAAATTCTGATGAATACACGTGGTGTAGACTTTGTGATGATTTGTTCTTCAGATGGGTTTGAATTAGCAACAGTCAGCCATAAGAACTATCATAACACCACTAAATTAGCTGCGGTGAGTAGTTCTATTTTGGCAATGGTCACTGCATTTTTAAAAGAAATTCAACTGACCGGCTGTAATAACATCACCTTAGATGCAGATAATGGCAAAGCCATTTTAACGGCCATTCCAGCGATCCATCACCCGATGGTGATGGTTACCCTAAGTAATAGAGATGTACTTTTAGGGCAACTGCTTTACAGTCTAAAAAAAGCAAGCCAAGTGATTGCAGAGGCAGATGGAGAATAACCCACACGGCTATAAAAAAATACCGCCCAATAAGAGCGGTATTTTTTATACTTGGATACTAAATAGCATTTGCCGTTTTTTAACTTGCTGCCCTTGTTGGCCTAAAACTTCTTCAATAATCCCATCTACATCAGCTTTAATCTGCTGCTGGATTTTCATAGCTTCAAGCACTAGTAAGGTCTGACCTTTCACCACTTGATCACCTTTATTGACCAAGATATTTACTACAGCACCATCCATTGGTGCACGAATTTTGCCATCACCAGCCGCATCAACTGTTTCTGGCGCAGCATAAGTTACGTTGCGAATTGCAACATTGCCATTCTCTCGATCTAAGTAAAGCTGATCACCATCTAATACACATTGGACACGGCGACGCACACCATTAATTAAATAAACTAGGTAATCTGGCGTTCTCTCAAGTACTTCAATGCAAACTGTTTGATCACAGAACTGGGCCGTAAATGTGTTATTTACAGATGAAAGCAGTAATTGAATTTGCTGATCATCATATTTAAGTTTTAATGGTAATGGCACACCTAAGCCAGTTTGCCACACTGCCGTACCGTTACTTTGGCTAAATAATGCCGCTGCAATCGCTAATGTTTCTAAAGATAGAACCTGCTTATGTAAACTGCTGTCATTTAGAAAATGCTGTTGAATGAACGCTGTATTGGTATCTCCTGCAACAACAACTGGATGACGTAATAAATTGACCAAAAATTGTTTATTACTATTTACTCCTAGCAAAACACAATCATCTACGGCACGAGCCAGTAAGCGAATCGCATCCTCACGGGTTTTACCGTATGCAATCACCTTTGCAACCATCGGATCGTAAAATGGACTGATTTCATCGGTTGCTAACATGCCATGATCGATTCGCACATTTGGTAAAGTTGCAGGCTGCCATCGTAAAACCTTTCCTGTTTGTGGTAAGAAATCCTGACGTGGGTCTTCGGCATACAAACGCACCTCGATTGCATGACCGTTTAACATCAATTCATGTTGTTGCAAAGGCAATTGTTCACCATTCGCTACACGTAACTGCCATTCAACTAAATCTAGTCCCGTAATAAGTTCGGTTACCGGATGCTCGACCTGCAAACGAGTATTCATCTCCAAAAAGTAAAATGCACCGGATGCATCAAGCAAAAACTCAACTGTCCCCGCCCCGACATAAGCACATGCTTTAGCCGCTGCTACCGCTGCTTCACCCATTTGCTGACGCAGTTCAGGCGTCATCACTGGACACGGTGCTTCTTCAACAACCTTCTGATGGCGTCGTTGGATCGAACAATCACGTTCAAACAAATAAACATAATTGCCATGTGTATCGCCAAAAACCTGAATTTCGACATGACGCGGAGCAATCACTGCTTTTTCTAAAATGAGCTCGCCAGAACCAAAAGCATTTTCAGCTTCGGAACGTGCGGTTTGTAAGGCCTCAACCAATTCGGATGCTTCCTTTACCAAGCGCATGCCACGACCACCACCACCAGCAGAAGCTTTGACCATAATTGGAAAGCCAATCTGTTCTGCTTGTGCTGCTAAGTATTCAAGATCCTGTCGGTCACCTTCATAGCCCGGTACACAAGGGACGCCCGTCTCAATCATGGCAATTTTTGAAAGGCGTTTACTGCCCATTAATTCAATTGCAGAAGCGGTAGGCCCAATAAAGGTAATCTGGTTGTCGATACATGCCTGAGCAAAATTAGTATTCTCTGACAAAAAACCATAACCAGGGTGAACCGCATCAGCACCTGTTTTTTTGCAAGCTTCAATAATTTTGGTAATAGCGAGATAAGACTCAGATACTTTAGAAGGCCCAATATAGACAGCTTCATCTGCCTCTTGCACATGGCGGGCATTACGGTCTGCATCGGAATAAACTGCGACGGTTTGATAGCCCATGGCTTTGGCAGTTTGCATGACTCGAACTGCAATTTCACCACGGTTGGCAACCAGTACTTTTGAAAATTTCATTATTTTTATCCTTATCTTTTATGACTCATCGGCCCAATTTGGCAAACGTTTCTGGATAAAAGCCATTGTTCCTTCTTGTCCCTCAGCCCCACCAACTGCTTGAGCAAACTGCTGTGCAGCATCATCTAGCAATTCATTTAAAGGTTCATTGAGCGTTCGATGTAACAGCGCTTTAGTCACACGCGAAGCTTGAGGAGCTGCTCGTTTAATGTGTTGAATGGTTTCCTCTAAAGCTTGTTCAAGTTCAATTTCATTATGTGCAATTTGATGAACCACACCGACACTTAATGCTGTATGCCCTTCAAAACGCATACCGAGTAAAGCAAGTCGACGCGCCTGAGTCAGGCCAATACGTTTCACCACAAAAGGAGCAATTTGTGCAGGAATCACACCTAGACCCGTTTCAGGTAAACCAAACTGGGCATTGTCACGACTAATCGAAACATCCGAAACACATGCCAGCCCAAAACCACCACCTAAAACAGCACCTTCTAAAATCACTACAACCGTTTGCGGCGCAGCTTCAACTTGCTCAAGCATGGCACCAAAACGGCGATTAAAGTCAGCATAAGGTTGTAGACTGCTGACATTGGTCGCTTCAACACGCAAAGCCGCCATGTCTTTAATGTCACCACCTGCACAAAAAGTTCCGCCTTCACCACGGATAATTACCGCACGAATTGAAAGGTCATCGCGAATGGCAGTGAAAACTTGCTGAATGGCATTGACCATCTTCAAGTTCATGGCATTACGGCTTTCTGGTCGGTTTAACCAGAGATATAAAATACTGCCGTCTTGTTCTAATTGAATGCTGTCATCAATATCTAGAGCTTGTAGAGATGAGGAAAGTGTCATGGTGTATTCCTTATTTTTATTTCTGCTTTTTAGGGAGAATGTCCATTAACTTACAGATAATCCCCAACATAATCTCATCTGCCCCACCGCCAATAGAGCCTAAACGACCATCACGATATAACTGTGATGCAGGGTTATCCCACATAAAGCCATTACCACCCCAGTATTGCAGACAGCTATCAGCAACTTCACGAGTTAAACGTCCAGCTTTGAGTTTTGCCATAGATGCCAGCTTGGTCACATCTTCACCAGCAATATGCTGTTCACACGCTTGGTAGGTTAATGCTTTAAGTGCTTCTATTTCAGTCATGAGTTCAGCAAAACGGAAGTGAATATATTGGTTATTAATAAGTGGCTGACCAAACGTCGTACGCTCTTTGGTATAGTCGATAGTCTTTTGGATTAAATTTTCCAACCCGCCAATGGCATTGGCACAAGCCCATAAGCGCTCTTCCTGAAATTGCATCATCTGCATCATGAAGCCCATACCTTCGACACCCACTAAGTTACGTTGAGGTACACGGACATTATCTAAATAAACCTGCGCTGTGGTCGTTGAACGCATCCCTAATTTATTAAGTGGCTCTGAAAAACTAATCCCTTTGGTTTTTGCTGGCACAATAATCATCGACTTGTTGACGTGAGGTTTATCATCAGATGTGTTCGCCAATAGGCAGAAGAAATCAGCCTGCAGTGAGTTGGTAATCCACATTTTGCTGCCGTTAATGACATAGTCATCGCCATCTTTTTTTGCTGTTGTTTTAATAGCAGCAACATCCGAACCGGCATGCACTTCTGATACTGCAATCGATGCCACATATTCCCCAGCAATCGCTGGTGTTAAAAACTCATCACGTAACTCTTTACTACCAAAACGTGCCAAAGCAGGTGTAGCCATATCGGTTTGCACACCAATCGCCAAAGGTACCCCGCCACAAGCGGCATATCCAATTTCTTCTGCAACCACAAGGTTATAGGAATAATCTAACGCTAAACCGCCATTTTCCTCAGGCTTACAAATCCCCAATAAACCAAGATCACCCATTTTTTTAAATACGTCATGGATTGGGAAACGTCCCGCAGCTTCCCATTCTGGAATATGTGGATTCAGCTCATTTTGAACAAATTGACGAGCTGTACGACGTAATGCTTCATGTTCGGCAGTAAATTTCATGGTGTTATTCCTATTAATTTTTTTAATTGCGGTAAAGGTTGATTAAAAACGGGACACACCAAAACGAGTTGGATTTAGCTCTCGTTGCTGTGCTTCATAAATGGTTTGTAAAAGGAAAATTAATAATTTTCGACTATCTCGCGGATCGATAATGCCGTCATCATGCAGCATGGCCGTATTGAAAAGCGCAGTGGATTGCTGTTCTAATTTCATAGCCGTACTTTGCTCAAGAAAATCGAGCATTTGCGGATTAGGCTCCTGACCAGAAGCTTTTTGCTTTCCTTCAGCCACAATGCGTAGCACTTTTCCGGCTTGTGCAGCGCCCATGACAGCAACATGCGAATTTGGCCATGCAAAAATAAAGTCTGGCGATAAACTCCGACCACACATTGCATAGTTGCCAGCACCATAAGAGCCTGCCACAATAATCGAAATTTTAGGTACAGTACAATTGGCAACAGCTTGAATCAGTTTCGAGCCATGTTTGATAATGCCATTTTGCTCTGCATCAGTTCCCACCATAAAACCAGTGGTGTTATGCAGGAATAATAATGGACGCTTGGTCTGCTCACACAGGTGAATAAACTGAGCTGCTTTCGCCGCCCCTTGAGGTGTAATTGGACCATTATTGGTAATAATACCGATATGTAATCCACCAATCTTTGCCCAACCACAAACCGTTAAATCATCATATTCCTGTTTAAATTCTAGAAAATCTGAATCATCAATAATGCGGGCAAGCACTTCTTTCATGTTAAATGGTTGTTTAGGGTCATTTGGAATCAACCCCAACAGTTCATCGGCATCGTAACGAGGTTCTTTATAAGTCGTTTCAACTGGTTTGATTTGCTCTTTCCAGTTCAGATGTTCAAAAATTTCCCGTGCAAGTCGAATACCATCAGCGTCATTTTCAGCTAAATATTCTGCTGTTCCGGCAACCTGTGCATGCATTTCAGCCCCACCCAATTCCTCCGCTGTAGCGACTTCACCCGTGGCAGCCAGAAGTAAAGGTGGACCTGCAAGAAGCATTTCGGTTTGTTTGCGTACAGCAATGACATAATCGGAAAGACCGGGTTGATAAGCCCCTCCTGCCGTTGCATTACCATGCACCACTGCAAGTTGAGGAATACCAGCCGCAGAAAGACGTGCCTGATTTGCAAAGGTCATACCACCATAGGTAAATACTTCAGCCGCATAATTTAAGTTGGCGCCACCACTTTCGGTCAGCGTAATCAGGGGGAGTTTTTGTTCTAAGGCAATTTTTTGCAAACGCAAAGTTTTTTGTACGCCCATAGGAGACATGGTTCCGCCTTTGATTGCACTATTACTTGCAGAAACCAGACAACGCACACCACTGACAAAACCAATGCCAGCAATCACACCACCACCCGCTTCTGAACCATCTTTATCATCAAGCATGTTGTAGCCAACCAAACCACAAAGCTCAATAAAAGATGAATCAGCGTCAAGTAATAACCGTACACGCTCATGCGGCAAAATCTTACCTTTCTTGTCAAACTTCGCTTTGGCAGCATACGATTTATCAATGCTTTTTTGCTGAATTTCACGGACTTCACTCAGCTGAGCAAGCAGTGCCTCTTTATTCTTTTGATACTGTTCACTACCAACAGTAATTTCGGATTGGAGAATAGTCATTTTTTATTCCTCACTCCGAGCCTGAATTATTGCTTTGCTCGACTTTCTCAGTCTTATCTTTTTTAAAAATTTCAGGAATAAACGCGCGATGGAAACCATTATAAGACTGACTATTTGTTGCTTCGGCTAGTGGGTACATGCGTGTTCCTTGCGATGCAGCGCCATCAATGCGTAATGTCACACCCGAAACAAAAGCAGCAGCATCGGACAGTAAATAACAAATTGCCGATGAAACTTCCGACTCAGTCCCCATACGTTTTAGCGGTACATTACCAGCAAGACTTGGAATAATTACTTTGGCAAAATCACCGCTATAATTATCCATACCGGATGATACGATCCACCCCGGTGCAACCGCATTTACACGAACGCCTGATTTACCCCACTCAACTGATGCTGTTTTAGTTAAGTTATCAACCCCAGAACGCGCAGCACCAGAATGCCCCATTCCCGGCATACCGCCCCACATATCAGCAGTCATATTGACAATACTGCCACCATGTTTAGCCATCCATTGGTTATAAGCTTCACGCATTAAATAGAAAGTTGCGTGTAAATTATTACGCACGACTGCATCGAAACCATTTGCAGAGATATTCTCTAAAGCTGAGGGGAACTGACCACCCGCATTATTTACAAGACCATCGAGCTTGCCGAATTTCTCAATCACTTCGGCAATCATATTTTTCACTTGCTCTTCTTCACGGTTATCACAAACAATGAAATGAACCCGCCCACCATCTTCTATAATTTCTTGGCTTACTTTCTCTAATTTTTCAATTTTTCGTCCTGTAATCACCACTTGAGCGCCAAGGGCTGCAAGCTCATGTGCCGTACAACGGCCAATTCCTGAGCCGCCACCTGTTACAATAATGACTTTATTAGCGAAAGCATCTAGTCTAAAAATTGATTGATAACTCATCTTTGTTTCATCCATTCATTTTATTTTTCTAAAAGATGTGCCGGAACTTTGACAGGCATATCCAATAATTGCTGTGCAAATGCTTTACCCTGCGGATCGATTCGCAGGCTTGCAATACCACCGCCCCCCAAGGCATTTTCCAATATAAAATTCAGTGCATTTAAACCCGGTAACTCATAACGAATGACTCGTCCTTTCTTAGCATCCAAGACATGTTGCATATAGCTTGCAACCACCTGTTCAGTCAGTGCTGCACGAATCCATGGTAAATATTCTGCTTTACGCGCAATCACACCGATATTGCTATGATTGCCTTTATCACCACTGCGGGCATGCGCAATTTCAATCAAAGGAACTTCAATTTCAGTCCCTTGATAAACTGCACTTTCACCCGCTGCTAAAGTATTGAATTGCTCTGTAGACGTGTCCCGAGGAATCTCAACTGGATAGCGGTTCCCATCAAAATCGATTTCGACATTGACCTGATTTTTATCAATTAAAAATGAAAATAATTTAATCACTGGAGATGCTTTTGGTCTTCCGCCGACAATTCCTGCCGAGGCTGGAGCCATACCTGTTGAAGCCTGTGCAATTTCAGATGCAAAGAACATACATGCTTCTTTAAACATGTGTTTTACAGCTATTTTGACCACCACTTCACGACTATTTAAAGCCTGAGCATGTGCTCCATAAGTACTTTCAATACCTAAAATCTCAACAGACTTTTCACTAAATGGAGGCACTGAGCGCATTGCTAAAACACGCTCACATTTAGTCAAAATCGCATCAGCAATGACTTGTGCTTTTTGTGGTGCCTCACGTCCTGCAATTAAGAAACTCACTAAAACCCGATAACCATCTGGATAAGTCGCACTAACTTTATATTGTGTAGTCGGTGCTTGTCCTTTTGCACCCGTCACACGAACTCGGTGCTCCCCGACTTGCTCTAAATGCACGTGGCTGAAATCAGCAATTACATCGGGTAGTAAATATGCTTGAGGATTGCCTATTTCATAAACAATTTGCTCTGCAACTGTAGCAGTAGAAACCAGACCACCTGTACCCTGAGGCTTAGTTACAACAAATGAGCCATCTTCACTCACTTCAACCACTGGAAAGCCCATGTTGTCGAAGCCCTGTACTAGGTGCCAATCGGTAAAGTTACCACCTGTACATTGAGCTCCACATTCAATGACATGCCCTGCCAACGAACCTTGCGCCAATTTGTCATAATCATCGAGCGGCCACTGATATTCATGAAGTAAAGGAGCAAGTACCACAGCAGAGTCAACCACACGGCCAGTAATCACAATATCTGCACCTAAATTCAAAGCATCGCGAATAGCCACCGCACCTAAATAAGCATTACTACTCGCCACCTGTTCTGGCAAAGCTTCACCACTAAACATTTCCTGAATATTTTGCTGCTTAAGTTGCTCATGTTTCGCTAAAAGATCATCACCTAAAACCACAGCAACTTTCAGATCTAGGCCATATTCTTTAATTATTTTTTGTAAGGCATCTCGACACGCCAATGGATTAACACCACCAGCATTACTAATCACCTTAATCTTTTTCTCTGCAATTTTTTTAAGTAGAGGTGCCATCACTCGACTGACAAAGTCCAAAGCATAACCATGCTTTGGTTCCACCATCTTCGCTTTTGCCATAATCGACATGGTGATCTCTGACAAATAATCAAAAACCAAATAATTAATATCGGTTAGATGTACTAATTGGAAAGCGGCAGTATTGGTGTCTCCCCAAAATCCTGAAGCACAACCTATTTTCACAACACGCTCATCATCCTGTTGATTACTTGCCATTTTATTTCTCATTATTTTGTTTAAAAATTAAACTCAACATTACCAAGCAAGCGCTTGGTTTGTAAAGAGCAAAATGTTATTGTGAAATTGACCAAAACTGCCAAACTCGACAGCTCAGGTAAAACATGATGAGATTTGGCAAACTTTTCTGTTAAGTATTTTTATATAGAGGAACCAGCTTTCGCATGATTGCTACTTCAATTGAACAGATTCCAAATATCTCTTGTTTTGACGATAGTCCACGTGGTCGTTTATTACGGGGGGCTGCTTATCTATTTCATAAACAAGGCTATGATAAAACCACCGTACGCGAACTTGCTCAATTTATTGGAATCCAGTCGGGAAGCTTATTCCACCACTTTAAAAGTAAAGATGACATCCTCGCTCACGTGATGGAGGAAACCATTATTTACAATCTTGCTCGTTTACAAGATGCGGCAGCCCAATCTACCAATCCAGAACAACAATTACGTGCCCTTATTAAAGCTGAACTCATTTCAATTACTGGAGATACAGGTGCAGCCATGGCTGTTTTGGTTTATGAATGGTTTGCCCTATCAAAAGAAAAACAAGATTATCTTTTAAAAATGCGTAACGAATATGAACAAATCTGGTTAGATATTATTGAAAAGTTACGTACCCAGGGCAAGGTAAAACATGATGCCTTTATTTGGCGAAGATTAGTTGGTGGTGCAATATCATGGACCGTAACTTGGTATAAAGCTGAAGGTAAAGTCAAAATTGATGAGTTAACCGAAATGGTCTGGGAGATGGCATTAAAATGAGTCTAGTCTATTTACGTAAACCCAAGAAAAATGACCTTGCAGAAATTAAAGAAGCTTATGCACGTAGTGTTCAATTACATCAACCGTGGGCATATCCACCAGCTGACTTTCAAACATATTTAGAACAAGAACATCGTTATTTTGTTTGTGTAAGAACAAACCATGCTATTGCTGGAACATTTAATATTTCAAATATTATACGTGGCCATTTTCATTCAGCCTATTTAGGTTATGAAGTATTTCATCCCTATCAAGGTCATGGCTACATGACGCAAGGTCTCAAACTATTACTCAATGAAGCATTCGAAAATTTAAATTTGCATAGGTTAGAAGCAAATATACAACCTGATAATATTCCCTCGATTCAACTAGTTGCCAAAGCAGGTTTCTTTAAAGAAGGTTTTTCTCGGCAATATCTTCGAATTGGCGGAAAAACATGGAAAGATCATGAACGTTGGGCAATTTTAAATGAGAAATGGATAGAACCATCTCAGTAAAGTCTGAATGAGATGGTTTATACAAGCAAAACCTATTCTAAAATTAATAACCTAACTGTTTACTAATTAAATCTTTCATAATTTCTTCAGCACCACCACCAATCATATTGACCTTCACTTCACGGTAAATACGTTCCGACTTGGTGCCTCGCATAAAACCCATGCCACCTAATGTTTGCACAGCTGCATCAGCACAAAATTGCATAGTGCGAGTCGCAACATTTTTAAGCATTGAAATTTGTGCCACCAACTCAGGTCCTTGTAACTTCGGCTGAGTCATTTTCCATGCAGTTTCTTCAAGCAATGCCCGTGTTGAGGTTAATTGCGTTGCCATATCTACTAATTTATGACGAACCACTTGATGATCAATTAATCTCTTACCAAAAGTTTTCCGTTGTTGCGCCCACTCTAAAGCTTCTTCGTAACAGACTAATGCATACCCATAAGCCACTACTCCCAAGAAGAACCGCTCCATATTAAAGTTATTCATAATAACTTTAAAACCAGCGTTTTCTTTGCCGAGCAGATTTGATGCAGGTACTCGTACTTGATCAAAATGCAAATGCGCCGTATCAGAAGCCCACCATCCCATTTTCTTTAAAGATGTTTTAGTAATTCCTTCACTGTGCGCATCAACGAGCAACATTGAAATACCTTCTGCACCTGTTTTAGTTGGGTCTGTACGTACCGCTACAGTATAGTAATCTGCACGAATTCCCGATGTGATAAACGTCTTCTCACCCGAGACAATATAGTAATCACCATCACGAACAGCTTTAGTTTGTAATGCAGCGACATCTGAGCCACCACCTGGTTCTGTAATAGCCAAAGCAGAAATTTTTTCACCAGAAATAATCTCTGGGAGGACTCTAGCTTTTAACTCCTCACTTCCAAAATGCTGAATGGGAGGGGCGCCAATTGTGTGTACCATGAGTGAGGTATGTACTCCCCCAGAACCCGCCTTTGCCATTTCAATACCAGCCAGTAATGAATAAAATGGATCTGCATCAGGAATACCACCATATTCTTCAGAAAAACCTAAACTTAATAGGCCAATTTCAGCTGCCTTTCTATAAAGCTCTCTAGGAAATGTCTCAGCCTCATCCCACTCATTAACAAAAGGAGCCATTTCTTTTTGTACAAATCGGCGAACATTGTCAGCAAAAGCAATGTGTTGTTCATTATAGTAAATTGGATTGAGTTGCATGTTTAGAAATGTCCTAATGTTTTTATTTAATTCCTGAACATATCTTGTCATGTTTACAGTCAATCAAAAGTTGCAAGAATCTCCATTTTCTTGGCATAAAACATCAAACAGAATTATTTTTATTTATGCACAACGCCTATACTCTTAAGCAGCAACGAAAACCACGAACAGCATAATAAGACTGTGCTCCATTATGATAAATGAATACCCGACCATAACGTCGGTCAGCAAAAATAGCTCCATCTAACCGTCGAATCTCATCTGGGGTTTTGAGCCAACTTGATGTTTTAAGATCAAATTCCCCTAACTTTTGTAATTCATGGTATTGCTCTTCTGTGAGAAGCTCAGCTCCCATTTCTTTAGCCACATCGATTGCACTATTTTTTGGAGGATGATCTTTTCTAGCCTCCAAAGCCTCTCGGTCATAACAAAGGCTTCTACGGCCTTTTGGACTCTCAGGAGAGCAATCGACAAATAAATATTCATCCTTCTGTTGATCATAAGAGACAACGTCAGGCTCTCCTCCAGTGTTTTCCATTTCTTGCAATGACCATAATTTTTCAGGCGATTCTAATAATTTAGCTCGCACATTTGTCCAATCAATTTCTTTATGGCGATGTGTGTTCTTTTCAAATCTCTTCTTTAATAGTTCAAGTAGTGAATTTAATTGTGTTTGAGTTAATTGTTTTTTAGTTGTCATTGAATAAATCCTTATAATTATTAAACTGAACGTCCATCAAAATAATTTATTTTTATTTTATCTAAGTCAATGTCATCTATACATCGAACATTAATCGCAAAGATAGAATTACCTTTGGGATCTATACCTTGAGCATAGGGATGAATACCGCAATTTTTACAGAAATGATGATTAATCACATGCTTGTTAAAAGTGTAATTCGCTAAAATATCAGGAGAATCTAAAGTAACTGTAACTTGATTAGTGGGTAGGAACCAAAGTAAAGACCCTTTCTTTTGGCAGATCGAGCAATTACAAGATAAGGCTTCTGTTAGCTCACCTTCTGCGACAAACTTTACCTGTCCACAATGACAACTTCCTTTATATTCCATATCTTTTTCCCTCTTTTTAAATTTTTATAATATTCTTTTGGTAGATCAATTTTCAATCTTCGTATAGATTTTGAGATTTTCACCTTTACACAATCTACTTAATTAAAACTCTAGTAGATTATCTAAACTAAGAGACTACAGACTCAATTCGGCTTAAGATTTGCGGCCAACCTTTTCCCATACCAATAAAAGCCTGTTGGCCAAAAGAAGAATCCATATTAAAACCCGAATGGTTAAGCTTTAAAAGTGTGCCATTTTCTTGAGGAATTAATTGCCATCTTAGGGTTGTATCAAGTACACCGATTGCAAAGTCATATTCAAATAAAATTTCTTTATCAACTGCCTTAACTAGGCAATGTTGTACTCCGAAATTTCCCATATCTAAAGTAAATTGATGACCGATTTTAGGCTGAATGTCCCCTTTAGCCCACCATTGCTGGACAATTTCAGGCGTGGTCAATGCTTCCCAAACTTTTTGAGGAGATTGATTGATGAACTGTGAAACCACAATGGACTTTAACATTTTTTATTTTAGACTCGTCTATAATTCATTTGGTTTTTATTATGCTGCAAAATAATTAGCAATATAAAGGATTATGTAAAATCACATCTACCCTGTTTTTTCCCCGCATAAAGCAACACCCCGGACTCTATTGA
>NZ_ALOW01000012.1:0-29907 GCF_000292385.1 Acinetobacter sp. GG2 | reverse complement strand
CTATATTTGGAGATGTTCGTCAATTAATAGTTACGAGTTAATTCAAGTGTCATATCTTACAAATAAAACAAAGCCAAACTATAAGTAGCAGAACAAAAGCAATTAATCGTAGGTATGCATATCGGAAAATCAGGATTTGTATATATTCATTTTATAGAACGAAAAGATAGATATGAGATTTCATATTTAAATGAAGTCCACTAACCTCATAATGAATATAAAAAACATTTGTGATTAAGTGATATATACAGTTAATATATCCTTTGAATAAAAGTATCCCCCTTCTAAAAGAGGTTTATATGTTGGAGATAGTAATCATCTGATAATCACTCTCAATTTTTATTATTGAGTTGATTATCAATGTCGCAATTTTTCTGTGGTCATATTTCTGATCACCTCTATTTGCACGTTTGATTATTATCAAGGCTCCAACATGAATCTTTCAAAGTTCGAACAACGAACTCTCCATGTCCTTGCCAAAGGCGGACATATTCAATACCAACGTAATGCATCAGGCACAGTTTATTTCGTTGAATGCTATACACGAGAAGGTTTTGTGCTATCTGATTGTTCCTTAGATGTATTTAAAAAGCTAAAAGCAAAACGTTTAATCAAGTCTAAAAATAGCCAACCTTATCAAATTACATTGTTAGGGCTCCAGACGGTCCGCCCTCAACTAGACAATCGTTGATATAAGTTGCTATTTATGAAGAGAAAGAAAATATGAATATTACAATTCGAGATGAACAACCCGAAGATATTAAAAATATCGAAGCGTTGACGAAAGCCGCGTTCTTGAATGAAGAGCATTCTAGCCATACCGAACAATTTATTGTGAATAGCCTTCGGAAACATAAACAACTCACGATCTCTTTGGTTGCTACAGAAGATGGCTTAATTGTAGGTCACGTTGCTATTTCACCAGTTACGATTACGTCGGGTGAAACTGGTTGGTATGGCCTAGGCCCTATTTCTGTATGTCCAAATAAACAAGGAATTGGAATTGGTTCTCTTTTAATGAATGCAGCTTTGCAAAAGTTAAAAGATTTGGGCGGAAAAGGTTGCGTTCTATTGGGTGATCCAAATTATTACAGTCGATTTGGTTTTAAATCATACCCAGATTTAAATTTACCTGATGTCCCAAATGAATACTTTCAAGCTATAAGTTTCAGCAATCATATTCCTTTTGGAGAAGTTACTTATCATGATGCTTTTACAGCAACTGAATAAATAAGTTCGCTTACAACACCTAATATAAAGCCTCTATTTATAGAGGTTTTATATTAATTTAAAACATTGAAAATTATATAATTATTAAATCTATTAAATTCTACAAATAAAATTGAGAGTAGTTCCCTTTTCAGTCCAACACGCAAGATGAATTTTTTTTAGATTAGATCATGAAAAAGTAAGGATAAATAATCAGGTAGTTACTGGTAAAAGTGGGTTATGAATGGAGCAAGTAAACAGAAAATTAGGGCTATCCGTTATATATAACATTGAAATATATGGAAAATAATTGATCTCTATTTGGAAGCAATTTTAAAATTTATTACACAAATACTGATAATTATAAAATCTTGATCATCTAGACACGTTAAAATTTATAAAATAATTTTGAGATAAGGCTTTTGATGAAAACTCAGAAAATTGGTGTAGATCTTGGAGGCACTAAGTTATTGATATTATGTGATGAAATTGAAGAAATATTTAGTACAGGAATTTCATTCACTCCAGAAGAATTAATATCACATCTGCAATCTTTTATTTTAAAACATGGAATTAAACCCGAAAGCATAAGCCTAGCAGTGCCGGGTCTAGTTAACGAATCGGGATATGTTGTTAATTGTGATGTCCTACCAGCATTCATAGGTTGGCAAGGAAATGACGCATTAAAATTATTATGTAGTAAAACAATGATCTTAAATGATGTAAAAGCTGCTATGTATGCTGAACTCAATGATTTTTCATCTCATGCTGCAAGCGGCATTATTATGATTGGTACAGGTATTGGGGCTGCATTCATAACAAATGGAAAACCCTTAATGGGAGCTAGTGGTTGGGCTGGTGAACTAGGTTACTTACCAGTACAAAGTAATGAAGGAATTAAGCGTCTAGATGAACTTGCCAGTGGAGCTGCAATTACCAAACTATGCGAACTAAGCCCATCTAATTTAGCGTTAATGGCTAACAATGGAGATCAATCTACTTTAGCTGTGATAAAAGACGCTGGACAAGCTTTAGGTCTTGGAATAGCTACAGTCATTAATCTTTTAAATCCTTCACAACTAGTAATAGGAGGAGGAACAATAGAGTTACCTGGTTATTTAGAGGCCGCTTTAGAAGCTGCTAAAGAAAACTGCCTTCCCGAGCTTTGGCAAAATTGCGATATATCAAAAGTAAAGGCGGGGAAAAAAGTAGCTGCTTTAGGTGCTATACGTGCAATTGAACAATAAAATAATATAAGTATTTTTCTGATTCAGCATGCTGAAAGTTCAGCCAATATTAATGGAAAAAACCCTTTCGCATGCTTTGATTGCTTTAAGTGAACATGAATGGCTATAAAACTTGGCTAAGGGCATATTGGGAATAGCTTAGATTTTTACTTATTGAGCTGAAAAATTTGATATAAGCTTTAGTATTTTAGAGAAAATTTAAATATTTAAACCCAAGATTGATTCTCTAAAAGGGTCAAAAAGAATTTTTTCTTTACACTCAATAGCTTTTTCTAAAAAGCTTATTATTTTAGAAATTTCATCTTTAAAATCCGTATAAATTTCGAAGAGTTTTTTAAATTCGTTAATTAATTGATTAAGCTGTTTATCACTGTATAAATCATAATCTACATATGAAAGATCTGAAATAAGTGGAAGTATTTCCTTATCAAAAATTGAAACTAAAATATCTGCAAATTCCTTTTGTATTTGATAGGCGGATATAGACTCGCCTTTTTCCATAGAATTAACTTTCCAAATATGAACTAAATACATCCCTAAAATTCTTCCTATACCTTTTAATTTTGATATTTTACAATGTACTTAGCACATGAACATTATATAAGTGTCTAAAATTAACCATAGCTTAGCTACAAAAAAGCCCCTGTTCTACAGAGGCTTTTTTTTCAATTCAACAATTAATTATTTATGAACCCAAGGCACAGCCGGTGAACCAATCCAAGCAGATTTAGCCGGAATATTTTCACCCTTCATCACCAATGTTAATGGACCTAACACAGCATGGTTGCTCACGTTTGCGTTATACAAAATAATACTGCGTGTATTTACCACGACATCATTACCAACATTTACTTGTCCGATTTTCATAATACGGTCTTCAAACAAGTGAGTTTGTGGGCCTGAGAAGCTATTAAACTCAGCACGGTCACCGATGCTTACACAGTCGAACTCTGTAATATCAGCAGTATCCATGTAGACGTCTTTACCAATGCGAACACCTAAAATACGCAAGAAGAATGGCAACATTGGCGTTCCTCTTAAGTAGTTTAAGAAGTTAGGAATCGCAACTGACTCATATAAGCTCGTGATCCCTTCACTTAACCATACAAACATGGTCCACATTGGAGCTGAACGTGGTTGATAACGACCAATTAGAGTCCACTTCAATAAGGCAACTATAACAAAGCAACCTACGCCATAGAGCAAACCAGCAAGCGTTAAAGCCAACAAACCAGTTGGAATGTTGTATTTGTTAATAACATCAATAATCTCAAGCACGATCATATAACCCACACCAATCGCAAGAGCGGCAGGTAATACAACACGAAGGCCTTCAATAAAACCACGCATTAAACGGCGCTTGATACTTGGCAAGAATGTTAAATGATCTGGATATTTCTCAGCAGCTTCACGTGCAGGCAGCAATAACGGTGGTGAACCAAACCAAGTTTGACCATCGTACATTTCAACGTTATCAGGTGTTTTAGATTGCACACCAATTAAGACATTGTCTGGTAACACGGTACCATCAGCAATATAAGCACTGTTTCCGACAAAACTACGGTTACCAATGTTGGTCGATTTTAATGTCATCCAGCCGCCTTTGATTTCTTCATCACCTAGCATTACAGCATCGGCAATAAAGCTTTCTTCACCCAAAGTCAGCATTTCTGGAATAACACCGTTTGCGGTAGAAATTTCAGTATTTTTACCTACTTTTGCACCGAGCATACGGAACCATGTTGGCGCATAAATGGTCGCAAACAAGCCATGCAAGGTTTGTAAGCTCGTTTCCAAGATTTGAGAAGCAAACCATTTACGGTAGTACGTACCACCATGAACCGCATAGGTTCCTGTTTCTAGACGTGGCAATGCAACTTTACGAATGACTGAAGAAATCACAGCAGTAATCATCATCATCATTGCACTAGCAGGAATCGCTAAAATGAAGTAGTAGAGTGCGATTTGTAAATGGTCGTTGGTACTAATATTAAATACGTTTGCATCTAACCAATCGACTAAAAGGAAGCTTGGGAAAATTGGAATAAAGAACAAACACGCAATAATTAACGCACTAATTCCATAATATGCATATTCTGCAATTTTACGAATAAACGATAATTTCGGACGCTCTGGCAATTTATCGTGATCATCCACATGTCCGATCTTTTTCGCAGGTGTACCATCCCAGATTTCTCCGGCTGGAATAACAGTGTCATATTCAATTGAAGTTAAAGCATTTACATGAGCTTGTTTTTCTAACACTGTATTTTCTTCTAATACAGCATAAGAGCCCACATAACTGTCTTCTTTTAAGTGAATTGAACCTAACACCAAGTGACCATGTTCGACTTTGGCATTCTCTAAGTTTACTTGAGAGCCAATGCTCACCCCATCTTCAACAGTAAGTAAAGATGGCATACGAATATGTACTGAACTAATCGTAACATCATGACCGATTTTGGCGCCAAGCGCTTTCAGATATAAGTTAAGTAAAGTTGAACCTGACAAAAGATAGACAGGTGAAATACTACCTATACGGTCTGCTAACCACCAACGGAAATAGGTCAATCCCCATAATGGATATTGCCCTGCACCAACGCCCATCATTAATAGTCGTTTTACAGAAATTGAAACAACAAAACTGGCAATAATTACGCTGATATAAACCAATAAAGACATCGCGATTGCATTCGGAATACTGTCTCGTGATCCACCAGTAAAATAATGATAGGTAAAGAATGGCGCTAACCACTGTAAGATATTAATCGAAATTAAAACCGGAATAGTAATTAGCTGTGCAATACCACATAACCACTTATAAGTCTGGTTACGCGGGTTATCTTGCCCAATTTGGCTATCAAATACAGTCGGCGTTGGCTGCTCTAGCATGAGCGCAGCAATGGCCCCAACTCGTCTCGCTTGATATAAGTTTTGAATAGTTAAGTGGCTATATTCCGGATGTTCACGTAAATTCGAAATCAAAACAGCCGCTAAAAGTGAATGACCACCTAAGTCATCAAAGAAATCTGAATCGAGTTTAATCGGCATGTTTGGGAACAAGCGATTCAAAATACCAAATAAAATTTCTTCTGCCGGGTTTTGTGGTTGGTCCGATTCACTACGGTCAATCACACTAGTAAGTGGTCGTGCTTTTAAAGCTTTACGGTCAATTTTTCCTGACAATAGACGCGGAACTTCTTCAATAATCTCAAAACGGTTTGGCACCATATAAGGTGGTAAGCGTTGGCTTAAATTTTGGCGAAGTACTTTAATTTCGATTGCTTGTTTCGCATCAATTTCTGGTGCAATAAACGCAATAAGCTGATCAATACCATCTTCGGGACGAAGAATAACTGCCGCTGTACCAATACCTTCAATATCGCAAAGCGCAGCTTCGATCTCACCAAGTTCAACACGGAAACCACGAATTTTTACCTGATCGTCCGCACGCCCCAAACAGTGTACTTGGCCAAACTCATCAATTTTAGCCAAGTCACCAGTACGATAGAGCGATTGTTCGTCTGGACCTTCTGCCCACGGGTTTTCAATAAACTTATCAGCCGTTAAATCAGGTCTGCCTAAATATCCTTCTGCCACACTTGGGCCAAAAATACAGAGCTCACCTGTTTCACCTTGCGGCAGTAATTCTCTTTCAGCGTTAATGACCAGCATGCCATAGTTTGGTAAAGGCTTACCAATGGTAACGAGTTTGCCACGCTCTAAAGACTCAAGGCTTGCTGTAACTGTAGTCTCGGTTGGACCATAAGTGTTAAACATTTGATGGTGAGGTAATGCCCAACGGTCAACTAGTGAATCCGGACACATTTCCCCACCTAAGTTAATAATTCTTAAGTTAGGTACATCTTCAGGGAATAAAGCAAGTAATGTCGGTACAGCATGCAATACGGTAATGTTTTCTTGCTTTAATGTTTGGCATAAACGTTCAGGGTCACTCACAAGCGACTTAGGTGCAATCCACAATGTTGCACCAACCAAGTACGAAAGCCAAATTTCTTCAAAAGACATGTCAAAAGCGACAGAAAAGCCTTGATAGACTTTGTCTTGTTCTTGAATACCTAAAACATTATTTTCACTGCGTAAAAAGTGACAAATATTTCTTTGGGTAATCACAATCCCTTTTGGCTTACCCGTTGAACCTGACGTATAAATAATATACGCAGGTTGTTCTGGGGTTGTTTTAGCTAAAGGAATATTTTCACTGAGTGGCTTTTGTAGTTCAGTGTTTGTCCATTTTGCTTGCGGCACTTCTTCTAAATGTGCATACCATTCATCTGTAGTAATCATTCCCACAGATTCAGCATCTTCAAGACACACTGCTATACGGTCAGCTGGCGTATCCATATCAAAAGGAAGCCATGCTGCACCACTTAAACAAATCGCCAATTGAGCTTTTAAAAGCTCGATACCACGAGGTAACCATAACCCAACAATATGACCAGGTTTCACCCCTCTGATCGTCAAGTGCTGAGCCATGACTAAGGCTTGTTGGTACAACTCACCATAGGTCAACGTTTTATCTGCTTCAATTAAAGCCGTTTTATCAGGAAGAGTTTGTGCAGTATGGACAAAAATATCGGCCAAGACTTCATACTGCAAAAATTCCGGATGATACTTTCCACGAATAATATTATTCGTGTTTGTTACAAACTGGTTCATTTTTATACTCTCTTTAATTTTCTGATTTGGCTCAAATGAAGTCATAATTTGTTTTTCTGACTCATTAAAGAAATCTAGATGTGTCATAAATTAAATAATTGAACTTAAATCAAGATTAAAGTTTTAGTTTCAAAGTCTATTTAATAATATATAATTCTTGATTCTTTAGTATCATCTTTTCTAAAAAAATTAAGCCTTTAGCTTCAATGTTTTAATTTTTTCATCGTCTTCAGGATGGGAAACGTACAAAAATAGCCAAGTAAAAACCTATAATTCACAAGATTTATATAACTCTAATTTTAATTAAACTAATAAATGGCATCCTGTATACAACATCTCCATATTTTAAACTTAATTGTATTGCTCTGAACAATTAAATAGTGCCTAAAAAAAAGATTTTTATTTAAATTTTTAGACGATGTTTGATTATTCATCATATTAAACTCGTTATGAGTCAATTTTGTTTATCTTATATTTTTATCTTTATTTTTCTAAAACTTATCCATCGAGTAGCTCAAACTTATAGTTGTTTAATACTGCTCACCCCTAAAATGTTTTTGTGCTAAAAGTATGGTGTGTTTATAGGAATAAGTACTTGCATGCCCAGCTGTGACTAGCTGTTCCGTTTAAGCATGTCAAAGCCCATTCATTTATAATACATTCAAAATGGACTTAAAACTTAAAGAGTGGGAATGATATGAGTCAACACATAATAAACCCAGAAGATATTCCTTTAGCATTTCAAATCGCATGGAATAATCATGATATGAAGGCCTTTGCTGCTCTTTTTCATCAAGATGCGACTTTCGTTAATCGTTTCGGTCATTACGTTAAAGCTACTAAGGAAATTATTGCACTTCACCAACCTATTCATGAAACAATCTATAGCGATTCAAAACTAGAGAATGAACTCATAGACATCACTCCCATAAGTGACAATATTTGTATTTCTCATTTTTGGAGTCGCTTAAGCGCAGGTGTAGCTCATCCTCAAGGTCCTCATCAAATTGATACCCTCATTCTTACTGTACTTATTAAGGAAAATAATTCTTGGTCCATTCAGGCGCTTGAAAATGTGACTTTGACAAACCCACGAACGGGAGAGACCATACTTAGAGATTTATGAAATCGAGCGATATAGTTTTTTAGTAATTTATAAGCAAAAAAAAGCCCTTGTCATTAACAAGGGCTTTTTAAGAATTTTGGCGGAAGCGGTGAGATTCGAACTCACGGAGGACTCACACCCTCGTCGGTTTTCAAGACCGGTGCATTAAACCGCTCTGCCACGCTTCCAACGAGCGCTATAATATAAATAAAAAGCCAACTTGGCAAACCTTTTTATTTAAGTTTTTATCTGAACGCTCAAAATAAAAACAAAAAACCTTTAATTTTGAGTTTTTATCTACCTCTTACTACTTTTATGCCTAAACTTATTTTTATTTGGGAAGTGTTAATTGTCTTTAACTATCCTTCATGCTTCACATAACTATATGATACTGGTCTATCTTTTTGATAACATAGTCACAAAGATAAAAAAGCTTTACGCTTTACTCAGGGTATTCTCCCTTTTCAATTACAGATAAGTTTTAAATTCCTGATGTGGTTTCTAACGAAACTATCTATATGAAGAAAGTTTGAGCTATATGACGAACCGCAAACTATTAACGGCTGAAGGCTATCAACGATTGCAAGATGAGCTAAATGATCTTGTAAGAAAAGAACGCCCCGAAATTACCAAAATTGTGTCATGGGCAGCCAGTCTTGGCGATCGCTCAGAAAATGCAGATTATCACTACAACAAAAGAAAGCTACGTGAAATTGATCGTAGGATTAGATACCTCACCAAACTTTTTGAAGTTGCCCAAAAAGTAGAATATCGGCCGGAACAAGATGGTAAAGCTTATTTTGGAGCTTGGGTTGAATTAGAAAATGATGAAGGCGAAACTACTAAATTCCGTATTGTCGGCGATGAAGAAATTTATGGTCGCACAGACTATATTTCTTTGCAGTCACCTATGGCAAAAGCTTGTTTAGGTAAAGCCGTAGATGATGAAATACAAGTTCAAACACCTAAAGGTAAAATGATTTGGTACATAACAAAAATAAGTTATCAGTAATTAATTCAGAGTATTCATTTTATTTTTTATTACAACCCAAATTATAATATTAAAAATATATTAATATCCAAATTTATACATATTATTTATTTTATATAAAACTAGAAATCATTAAATTAAAAAAAAGTAGATAAAATGCCATCGATAATTGATCAAAATTAAAACACAATTATATTTTTATATAAAAAGAGATTATTAATCATGAAAGGTATAAAAATTTCTGCAATATCTACTTATCACCCAAGAACAATTAGAAATAATGAATATTTTTTAAATAAATTTGAAGATAAAGATAGTTTAAATAGAATTTTTGAAAAAGTAGGAAGAAATAAAAGACATGTCATTATTAATGATGAAGAAAATGCGCTCACAATGGCAGTTAATGCATCAAAACAATTATTAAAAGATTATAACATTTCACATGACAGCATTGATATTATTATATTTTCTTCTACAACATTAGAATACCTATCTCCAACTAATGCTTTACTGATTCATTCAGAATTAAATATTAAAACTGACTGTATATGCTTTGATATAAATGCTAATTGTTTAGGAATGTTCGTTGCTCTTGAACAAGCATCCGTTTTGCTCGCATCAAAAGAAAGTTATAAACGCGCACTGGTGATTGGGTCTGATCATCTAACAATGCTTGGAGATGAAAAACAGGTGATTCCTTCAACAATTGTCGGAGATGCAGCGGCAGCCATAATACTAGAAAAAAATACCGATGATTCGGGCATTATTGACAGGATGTACCAAACAGATAGTAGTTTTTGTAAAACTATTGTTTTTCCTCCTCATGGCCTAACGAATTATCACAGTAAGGAACAAAAAATTCATTGGGCACCATTTACTGGTTTGGAAAGTGTGGAATTCGCGGCAGATGCACTAGATAAATTATTGAAGAAAAATAATTTAAACATTGAAGATATATCTTGTTTTTTACTATCCCAATTTACGAAGTCGAATATTGATATTCTTCAAGATAAAATCAATATTCCCTCTGAAAAAATTGAATACATTGGAGATCAATATGGATATACAGGAGTAAGTAGTTTTTTTATTGCCTACAAAAAACGGTTAGAAAAATCACTTATAAATAAAGGTGATATTATTGTTTTTTGGTCTTTAGGAGCAGGTTATCAGACCGGTGTAATGCTATGGAAGATTTAATAAGATATAACTGATAAAGTTATTACTTTAGCTAAAAGATACTATTTCTAATGGTATCTTTTAGCTTTAATTTAAATGTAAACAAATTAAATAGAACTAAAAATCACTAAATTATTTTATTTTTTCAGTTATTTAAGCTATATCAGTCTATCTAGTATATAAATCAAATTTCACGTTGTAATAACATGATGGCTACAAAATGTAGCATTTCATACCCGATTTTCTCACACCATAAGTGTATAAATTTTCTTCCTTAATAAATTCATGGTGTTATGTTGATATATCCGATATTTAATTGTTCAAAATTTGACAAACTTTTTTTTGAATATTATGATGCGCGCATCTTAAATGTTGAGTATTTTTTAACCCAACCTAAAACTATGTAGATTTTCTACACAGTCTGTTTTTTCATTTCATGTCATTTTGAATGACGTCATGAGTGCCCACCCCTTATTGAATTTATCAACTTTTAGAAGTTATGGCAGCTTTTTGTCTGGCTTTTAGGGCATAAATTATCTGTAGCGGAGACAACATGCACAGTAATTCAAGTTCTGGGTCGAGGCTTTGCCTTAACTCTTTATTTTCTTCTCTCCCATTGAAAGTTCTTGCACTCAGCACTATGTTTTTTCCCTTTCATAGTATTAATGCAGGAAAAACCCTACAGTACAATACTGTAGTTAACACAAACACATTAACTGTAGTTGCTGTAGAAAGCCCGACTACTGTTTTTAAAGAAGATCAATTTTTGCATGGCTTTGGTTATGACCTAGCTCGTAACTATGCGCAAAGCTTAAATGTAAAACTAGACTTCAAAATCGTGGCAGATAATGCCACTGCACTCAAATGGGTCCAGCAAGGTAAAGCAAATCTTGCAATGACGACCGCAGGCTTAAGCTCAATCGAGAGCAAAGGTTTAATGTCTTTTTCTGCAAGTTGTGGTGATATCGTAAATTTGCAAAAAAATGGATTAAATCCTGATTTAAGCTGGGTGTTTAAACAAGCAGATGATCCTCTTACACAAACTGCCAGTGGTTTTGTTTGTCAAAGCAAGCAAAATGGTCTGACTCAACAACTGGCTTCATTTTATAATCGTAACGTTGTAAAACCTGAGTCTTGGTCTACGATTCAACGTGATTTAAGTACACGTCTGCCCATTTACAAAGCTAGCTTCAAACAAAGCGCAGCAAAGTATGATTTAGATTGGCATTTGCTTGCAGCAATGAGCTATCAAGAGTCATATCTCAAGCCAGAGTCTGTTTCACCAACAGGCGTACGTGGATTAATGATGTTAACCAACAGTACAGCTCGGGCAATGGGTGTAAGTAACCGTAGTGATCCAGCGCAAAGCATTCAGGGCGGTGCGAAATATTATGATCTCATGCTAAGTGAGTATGATGATATTCCTTTCCCAGATCGTAACTGGTATGCCCTTGTGGCTTACAATATGGGTCCGGGTGCAGTCAACCAGATCCAGAAACGCTTACAGACTCAAGGAAAAGATCCAAACCAGTGGGTTAACCTCTATGAGTACTTACAGCGTAATCAAATGCGAAATGGTCGATACAAACAAGCGGTACAGTATGTGACCCGTATTCGTGCTTATCTTGAGCACATTAAAACGGCACAACCTCGAATCAATATCTAATTTTTATTATTTAAAAGTTGATAAATTCAGTGTTTGTACAAATAAAAAGCTTACCTCTTGGGGTAAGCTTTTTATATGAATTCTTTTTAACTTAAGCTGTTGTTTGTTCTAATACTTTCTTGAACAAATCTTTTTGTTCTTGGCTTGGTTTAGCTGTTTGCAAAGCCATTAACTGAGACATATCGCCTTGAACTTTAATTTTACCAGTCATAAATGCTTGCATAGCTGCTGCCATATCAAACTCTAAGAATACTTTACGTAAAGTTTCAGCATCCATATTTAAAGTTGTTTTGGCATTTGAAGACAAACCTTTTTGGATTTTACCCCCATCTAAAGCTAATTCGGTATTTCCAGAAGCATCTGTAACTACTAAATTAATTGCCAAATTCGCAAGAGCTGGTGGCAAATTAAGATCACCTGCTTCAGCAGTTAATTTTTCGACAGTCGCAAACCAATCATCAGTTAAAAATGCAGGCATGATTCTTCCTCAAATTTATTTGTTCAATTTCTCTAGTTAGTTGTCTATCCAGACAACATCATATGAAGCACTTCTGCTTGTGCGTTGTTATAGCATGTAATTTTAAGGTTGGGCTATGACTTTTTGTACGGAACATTCATTTTTTAGTGTTTTGATACATTAAAGGCACTTGTTTATAAAGTGCCTTTAATTGACTTGTTCAAATATTTTATTCAGCAGCGAAACTTAAGTTCACTACATCTAAACGATTTTTAAGTTCTTCAGGGTCTTTAAAGTCGATCTCACGCTGAGAATCTAGCGCTTCAAAATCAAACAAATCACGGTCAGCTAACTGAGACGGAGAAACGTTTTGTAAAGCACCAAAAATACTGTGTAAGCGTTTCGGATATTGCTTATCCCACTCACGTAGCATTTCATTAAGCATGGCACGTTGTAAGTTCTCTTGTGAACCACAAAGGTTACACGGAATAATTGGAAACTTACGTAATTCAGCATATTTGATAATGTCTTTTTCTTCAACATAAGCCAAAGGACGAATCAAAATATTTTTCTTATCTGACGATAAAAGCTTAGGTGGCATTGCCTTTAAGCTGCCACCATGGAATAAGTTCAAGAAGAAAGTTGCAATGATGTCATCACGGTGATGGCCTAGCGCAACTTTGGTGGCACCAATTTCTTGAGCAAAGCCGTATAGCGAACCACGGCGCAAACGTGAACACACTGCGCAGTATGTTTTACCTTCAGGTGTTAAACGCTTGGTAATGGTATAAGTGTCTTTTTCCAAAATGTAATATGGAATGTTATTTTCTTCCATATAACGTGGTAAGACATCTTCTGGAAAACCCGGCTGCTTTTGGTCAAGGTTAACCGCAACAATGTCAAAATTGATCGGTGCAACACGTTTGAACTGCAACAAAATGTCGAGCAAGGTATAACTGTCTTTACCACCAGACACACACACCATGACCTTGTCACCATCTTCAATCATATTGAAGTCACGAATGGCATGCCCAACTTGACGGCGAAGCTTCTTAAGCAAACGATAATAAACCGAGCTTGTTGGAAGTTCAGGCTTAAAATTAAATCCTTCGTTGGACTCAACTGGCGCGTACATAGACGAGATATACCCATAAATAAAAATACCGCGCAATTTTATATGATTCGGACGGGAATCGCATCAAAAGAATAGTTTCAATTCTTGAAGTCGTCATAATGCTCAGGCATGATGCAAAAGTCGTGCTCCATTTTGACCGATGAGTTCATTTTTTGCGCAAAATGCTTACTTTTTGGACTTTTCCACAGTTTTCCACAAAACCTGTGGATAAAATTGTGGATTTCTTCGTGCTTGACAAACTGTTTTCACCTTCTGTTAAGGGTTTTATTTAAATTGATCATTTTTTAACCAATCATTTTTATCCTTAATTTTCAAATAGTTATTCAAGTCAATAGAATCATTTTAAAAATTTTTTTTAATTTTTTTTGATGATCATTCGAACAAAACAGCTTGATTTTTTAAAACAGCGAAAATAAAAAAAATTACACAAAACTTCTTTCTTTAATATTTTTTGATAAACTCTTTGACAAGTCTCGAATACCTTAAAATTGTGAATAACATAAAATGAAAAATTCGGTTCAATATCTTTTTTCTTGTTTGCTGGGGATGACCACTTTTTCGGTCGGTGTAACGTCGACTTTTGCGGGTCAGATGTACGTTTACCAAGATAAAAATGGCAGTACTTTACTGACTAACCGTAAAAGCTATGACAATTCACTCAAGAAAGTAAAAGTGACTTACTATCCTGATAGTAATATTCATAGTTATACAAACTGGGGCGCTTCAGAAGCTTCTGTTCTACCGAGCTATAGCAAAAATAAAAATGCGTTTGACCATATTATTAAGCAGGCAGCACAACAGCACGGTGTATCTGAAGGTTTAATTAAAGCAGTCATGCATACCGAATCGGGTTTCAATGTAAATGCCCACTCTCCAGTCGGTGCCCAAGGCCTAATGCAACTCATGCCAGCCACTGCCCGTCGCTTTAACGTTTCTAACGCTTACGATCCTCAGCAAAATATCTTTGCTGGTGCGAAATATCTGGGCTGGTTGCTCAAGCGTTTTAATGGCAATACGCAAATGGCACTCGCAGCCTATAATGCTGGTGAAGGCAACGTTGATAAATACGGTGGCATCCCCCCATTTCGTGAAACCCAAGATTATGTTCGCCGAGTAACCAGTCGATATCAGAACTTATATTCTTCTGGGGTAAGCCTTTCATCTTTTACGAACTCAAATATTTCTGCCCAGACTGCAAGTCGCCCAGAGCTACCTCAAGCCGCCACAACACAACAAGTATCGGCTAAGCCTGTTAAATATTCTTCTGCACGCCAAATTGTGACTTTGGCTGATGGTACCTATACTGATGCACCTACAGGAACTTATGTCACCAATAATGCAACAGCAATTGCGCATATTAGAATCGAGTAGATTTAAACAACTCATGCATTGCAGTTAATCTTTTAACGAGGCTGATTGTCTAAAAATTGTAATGATCTATTACCCATACCTCTGTGTTTAGATGGGCTGTATAAATAACTTGTTTAATTTAAATACATTCTTATCCACTAAAGAATGTATTGATTCCTTATTTTTTTCTTGAATTTTTCCCCTAAGCGCCGCATATTAGCTGAGTGATTTATAATTTATAAATCAGATAATATTTTATTTATAAGAGGATTTTCTCAATGATGCGGATTGGTTTGTTTTTGCTTACCAACCTCGCGGTACTGGTTGTAGCTGGCATTATTTTGTCACTCTTCGGTGTCGGTAGTTACCATGGCGCGGGTGGCTTGAATCTAGGCAACCTTTTAGTCATCTGTTTTGTGTTTGGTATGGTGGGCTCGTTAGTCTCTCTATTTATGTCCAAATGGATGGCTAAAAAAACTACTGGTACAGAACTGATTGACCCAAATGCTCCTCGTAACCAAGCTGAAAGCTGGTTATTGCAAACAGTCGCTGAACTTTCTCAACGTGCTGGTATTAATATGCCAGAGGTTGGTATCTTTCCTTCATATCAGTCTAATGCATTCGCAACAGGCTGGAATAAAAATGATGCCTTAGTTGCCGTTTCAAGCGGTCTACTTGAGCGTATGAACAAAGATGAGCTACGTGCAGTGCTTGCGCACGAGATTGGTCACGTTGCAAATGGTGACATGGTCACATTGGCACTCATCCAAGGTGTTGTAAACGCCTTTGTGATGTTCTTTGCTCGCGTAGTAGGTGACTTTATCGACCGTAATGTTTTTGGTCGTCAAGACAATGAAGCACCTGGTATGGGTTATTTCCTCATTACGATGGTTTTAGATATCGTGTTCGGTATTCTAGCTTCTGCTATTGTGATGTGGTTCTCTCGCTACCGTGAATACCGTGCTGATGAAGCAGGTGCACGTTTAGCTGGTAAACAAGCAATGATTTCTGCTTTATTACGTTTACAGGCAGAAACAGAGTTACCTGACCAAATGCCAAAAGAAATGAAAGCGTTCGCTATTGCGGAAGGTAAAGAACAAGGCTTTAGCTTGGCTGCATTGTTCCAAACTCACCCTTCGATCGAACAGCGTGTTGCAGCTCTACATCAGTTAGATTGCCCATAACACAGTGAATGAAAAGCCTCCAGTTGGAGGCTTTTTTATTAGGCTGAATGGGCAAGTCCCCAAAGTAAACTGACTCCCCACCACATTGCAAAACCAATCAAAATAAGCACAAATACCCCAAATAAATCGGGTATATGTAGCCATAGCCAACTCACAACAGGGTTGCGCCAGAAGGCTGACTGCTGCTGCTTCTTTTCAAGCTTTTCATGTAAATACGGATGAACAACATGCATATCACTTTGAATCGCATATTCTTCACGAATGTGGGTATGGACGACGTCTAACGCTTTTCTGCTAGGACGTATAAAAATATCGAAAATAGTCCCAGCAACTGGAACACAACCCACCACAGCATCGACTACAGCCAATTTTATGACTGGAGTGAGTTTATGCTGCGGTACACCAATTTGCTTGGCTTTATATATGGCATAGCAAGTTAGAACAAATCCCGCTACATCGCCCGCAATAGGAATGGTACTTAGGGCCGCATCGGCACCAATACCCTGCTTTGTAAAAGGAATACGGACTGCGCTATCCATCATGGTTGCGAATTTAGCCAGATCTCGTTCTAATGCGATAACCTGTTGCTGTGTTAGTTTTTTTTCTTGAGGCATCTAAATCAAATATATGAAGAGAAGTTAAACTTAATATACTTGATTTAATGCCTGATTTTAAATTGTTTGCTTTTAACTCGAAGCTTTCGATTTAAACAGTGAGCGTAATAACACGTACATCACTGGAATAAAGAATAAAACCAGCACAGTACCAAACATCACGCCGCCTAAAATACTAATACCAATTTCTTGACGGCTAACCGCACCAGCACCCTGTGCAAACACAAGTGGAATCACACCAGCACCAAAGGCTAAAGAAGTCATTAAAATCGGTCTTAAACGCAAGCTCGCGCCTTCTAGAGCAGCCTGAATAGCATTCTTTCCTTTCTCTTGAGCTAATGCAGCGAACTCAACAATTAAAATTGCGTTTTTACATGACAACCCAATCGTAGTTAAAAGTGCAATTTGGAAATACACGTCATTTGGCAAACCAAAGATATAAGAGAAAATAATGCTTCCCCCTACACCTAGCGGAATAGAAGTCATTACAGCAGCAGGAATACTTAAGCTTTCATACAAAGCAGCTAAACATAAGAAAATAAAACCTGCCGAAATCAGATATAACCATACAGCCTGATTCGTCGACTTCTGTTCTTCAAAAGACAAGCCTGTCCAAGCTAAACCTATGTCTTTTTGTTGATTTACAAGTTGTTCAACATCCTTCATGGCTTGACCAGAACTGCTACCACTCGCAACATCTGCCTGTAACTGTAAAGCACTATATCCCATATAGCGTTTTACAATTTCTGGCGCCCCGCCCCAGCTGAAGTTTGCAAATGAGCTAAAAGGCACCATTTCATTTTGGCTATTACGCACAGACCAATTATATAAATCTTCAGGTTTAGATCTAAACTGGGCATCACCTTGAATCATGACGCGTTTAATACGGCCCCGATCAATAAAGTCATTTACGTAAGTTCCACCCCATGCACTCGATAACGTATTATTAATTGCTGAGAGTTCCAAACTATTTGCCAAAGCCTGTTTCTGGTCAATCTTGATATTCAGATTCGCTTTACTATTGGTAGACTGCTTATCAAAATTTTCGAAAGTTGAATAGTTTTTACTTTGAGTTTGTAACTGTCGGAACATCCCATCTAAGAAGTTTTGACCTTGACCATTTAAGTCCTGAATCCAAAAATCTAGACCATCCGTTTGGCCTAAACCATTTACTGAAGGTGGTAAGGTCACATTAATTTGAGCATTATTTAAATGACTAAAATATTTCATTGCACGCTTTTGTATAGCGTCAGCGGAGTTTTCTTTTGCAGTACGGACATCCCAAGGTTTTAAAGCAACAAAGCCTTGTGCTAAATTTTGTCCGGTACCGGCATTATTTCGACCGTAACGAATTAAAACCAAATCAACATTTTTATCTTCTTGTTTCAGAAAGTATTGGCGTACTTGCTCACCGATTTTCTGACTTTCAGAAATTGGAGCACTATCTACCAATTTAATTTGAACGCTTAAAATACCTTGGTCTTCTTTAGGAATAAATCCACTTTTTAAACCACCATAGAACAGCGTAAAAACTGCTATGAGCGCAACAAAAATCACAATAACTGATTTACTGTAATCAATACTCGTCTGAACAAGCTTGATATATTTATTCTTAAGTTGATCAATTTTTTGGTTAAACCAAATTGCCCAATGCTTAGGTTCAGAGTTCGGTTTTAAAATTAATGCACATAAAGCGGGGGTTAATACAAGTGCAACAACCAGCGATAGTGCCATAGCGGCAACTAAAGTAATGGAAAACTGGCGGTAAATCACCCCAATTGAGCCACCTAAAAAAGACATTGGAATAAAAACTGCGGTTAAAACCAAAGTAATCCCAACCAAGGCCCCACTAATTTCACCCATTGACTCAATCGCAGCTTCTTTAGGGCTTAAGTGCTGTTCATGCATGAGCCGTTCAACGTTTTCCACAACCACAATTGCATCATCAACCAACAAACCAATGGCGAGTACCAATGCAAATAATGTCAATGTGTTAATACTAAACCCGAGCACATATAAGACCGCAAAAGTCCCTAGAATAACAACTGGCACGGTAATACTCGGAATAAGAGTGGCGCGCCAGCTTTGTAAAAATAGGAACATGACCAAAATAACCAGAATAATCGCTTCTACAAGGGTCTTAACAACTTCCTTAATTGACTCTTGAACAAACGGCGTATTATCTCGTGGATAAACGATCTTATATCCGGCTGGTAATTTAGTTGCGAGCTGATCTAAGGTTTGATGAATGAGCTTAGAGGTCTGAATTGCATTTGCACCAGAAGATAACGAAATACCTAAACCTGCCGCGGGATAACCATTAATCGTATTAAAGGACTGGTAGTTCTCTGCACCAAGCTCAACTCTAGCAATATCTTTTAAGTAAACATAACTCGCCGTTTTATTCGACTTTACAACAATATTTTTAAAATCATCGACTGTTTTTAATCGAGATCCAGCCGTCACTTTTGTATTTAAATATTGTCCATCAATGACTGGTAAATCACCGATTGCACCAGCCGCAACTTGGGTGTTTTGGGCAGTAATTGCGTTAGCCACATCACTTGGCATTAAATTATATTGTTTTAACTTGTCCGGATTTAACCAGATACGCATCGCATATTGCGAACCAAATACATCAGTTTCACCCACCCCTTCAATACGATTCAGGTTATCTACCACGTGCGTAGTTAAATAGTCTGATAGCTCAATATTTCCCGTTTTACCTGTCGAGTCATATAAGCCAATTACCATAAAAGTATCACCTAGTGACTTACTGACTGTCACACCTTGGCGCTGAACTTCATCGGGTAAACGGCGTATGACACCGCTAATACTGTTTTGGACTTGGACCTGAGCAGTGTCTGGGTTGGTTCCATTATCAAAACTAATGGTAATTCGGCTACGTCCCGATGAATCACTTGATGAACTAAAATAGAGTAAGTGGTCAATCCCTTGTATTTGCTGTTCTAAAATTTGAGTCACACTTTGCTCAACCGTTTGCGCATCTGCGCCACTATAGTTGGCTGACACTGTAATCTTCGGCGGCGCGATATCTGGATATCGTTCTACAGGTAAATTCATGACCGAAAAAATACCGAAAGCCATAACAATGATCGCCAGGACATTGGCAAAAATAGGACGTTCAATAAAAAATTTAGATAGCATGGCTGCCCGGTATAGTGTCGTTAATTAACAGAAGTAAATGCCGCTTTGAGACCATGTGATCATCAACGAGCAATGTAAAAAAGACAAGTAGAAATAAAACAATAAATGTAATTAAGACAAAAACAAAGCGCGTTTTAATATTTCCAACAAAGCAATAAACAACCAGTTAACTAGTGTCACTTAAAATTCATGAATTCTTCATGATCATGTCAAACGAAATCTTAATACTTGAGTCGTTTCAACTAAAACAATATGAGTAGAATTATGTTTAGAAAAGCACTTTTATGCTTAAGTTTAGTTAGCTTGGTCGGTTGTAATGACGATGATAAAACTGAAACAACACCAACTACACCAGAATATCAACTTCCTAAAATTTTAGTTATCGGACACCGCGGCGCTAGCGCTTTACGTCCTGAGCATACGTTAGCTTCATATCAAAAAGCGATTGATGATGGTGCTGACTTTATCGAACCCGATCTGGTGTCAACAAAAGATGGTGTATTGGTTACGCGTCATGAAAACGAAATTGGCGGGACTACCAATATCAGTACCCTTACCCAATTTGCGGACCGCAAAACCACCAAAAATATTGATGGTGTTAATTTAACGGGTTGGTTTACTGAAGACCTCACCTTAAATGAATTACAACAAGTTAAAGCACGTGAGCGTATTCCTGAGTTCCGACCAGCAAATACAGCTTACAATGACCTCTATTCAATTCCGACGCTCGAACAAGTCATTGAACTTGCCGAAGCAAATTATAAAAAAACTGGCAAGATTATTGGTTTATATATCGAAACTAAACATCCGACTTATTTTAAAAATAAAAATTTGGCTATGGAGGACACACTTCTTAAAACTCTAGCCAAGTATCAATATACACGTGATATCGCACCTATCTATTTGCAGTCTTTTGAAGTCAGCAATTTAAAATATTTAAAAGATCAACTTGACCTTCATAAGACACTTAAACATGCACAAATCATTCAGTTATATGATGCAAAAACATCTCGACCAGCCGACTTTGTTGAATCTGGTGTATCTAAGACGTATGGTGATTTGGCCACAGCACAAAGCTTAAAAGATGTTGCTAAATATGCAAATGGCGTTGGCCCAAGCAAAAATTATATTCTTAATTTCAATACTGATGGTTCAGTACAAACCACTTCATTTATTAGCGATGCACATGCCGCTGGCTTAAAAGTACACCCATATACTTTCCGCCCAGAAAACAACTTTTTACCACAGCCTTTAAAATGTAGCGACAAACCTGCTGAACGTTGCCCAACAGGTGCTTTAAAAGAGTTCGAAGCATATTTTAAAGCAGGTGTAGATGGCATCTTTACCGATGACCCCGCACTTGGCCGTCAAGCTGTGACTAATTTTGAGAAAACAACAAAATAATTAAATACTTAACAAAAAATGGGGCATTGAATGCCCCATTTTTTGTTACTTCTCAAGACTGTTATTAAAATATAAAGGAATCCACTGATATTGCTCTGCATTCACTTTATATACATGGCCAATCCCCGGGAACGGCAAATGTGGAGCAGCTACCCATTGCTGTTTATTTGAAATTTCAGCGAACATTTTTAAACGGGTATTAATTGCCTGCTCAGAATTTACATCAAAATCTACGCCAGTTTTTGGAGCATCAAACTGTAAAGAATGTGAGTGGACAATGTCCCCTACAAAGACAATTTGTTGACCCTTGCTCTTTAAACGGAAACTATGATGACCTGGTGTGTGCCCTTGTGTATTGATTACTTCAAAACCTTGAATGACATCGCCATCTTTAAAGGTTTTGAATGCTTTTTTCGCTTCATAAGGTGCAAGTGCAGCTTTTACATTTTTAACAGTACCTAAATAATTTTCTTTTTGATTTGCTGGTACTGTTTTTTCAGAAGCTAGATTTAACCAGTAATCTGCTTCACGTTCATGCGCATAAATCGTTGCATTAGGAAATACTGCTTTTCCATCTTTAGCAATTCCACAAACATGGTCTGGGTGCAAATGTGTCAATAAAACCGTTTTCACGTTAGCAAGCTGATAGCCTGCCAGTTCAAGATTTTTAGCAATCGAACCCAACTGCGGGCCAAAACAGCTTGAAGCACCGCTATCAACAAGCGTCAAACTTTTACCGTCATCTACTAAAAATGCATTTACCGAAGTTTGAATGCCCTTCTCATTAACAGCTGCATACTTGGTTAAAATTTTAGTCTTCTCAGCCTGACTCAAATTTTTGAATAATTTAGGGTCTAAATAAATGGTGCCATCAAGTAAAGAGGTGATGCGGTAATTACCAAATTGATGCTTATAATATCCCGGTACTTGCTGAGCTGAAGCAGGCTCTGCATAGCTTACATGTAAGCCACCCATGACAAGTCCTAATGCTACAAATAGTTTTTTCATCTCTTCTTCTCTATCAAGTTATAAAGTCAAAATCTTTAAAAAAGATTTAATATTTTTTTTGAGGGCCGCGATATATAATGCATGAAAAGTGTTAAAAATATAAGTGAATGAATAGTTATTCTCCCTACAAAGGCAAAAGCGGACTCAAGCGCATCTTGAATGCGACAGGTTATTCAATTTCAGGATTTAAGGCAGCTTATAAAAATGAAGCCGCTTTCCGACAAATTGTTTTAATTAATGTCGTGCTTATCCCTACTAGCTTTTTCCTAGATGTGACTCGTGGTGAACATGCACTTATGGTCGTTGTATGTTTATTTGCAATTATTGTAGAACTATTCAATTCTGCGATTGAGGCAGTAGTTGACCGCGTATCACTTGAAAAACATCAACTCTCTAAAAATGCCAAAGATATGGGAAGTGCTGCACAGTTTGTTGCACTGTCTATTATTGCAGTGACGTGGCTTATCATTTTATTAGGCTAAAAAAAACCATGCTTATAAAAGGATAAGCATGGTGTAACAAAAAAGAGGAACTACAGCTACTGTTCCTGACTATAAGTTTAAGAATATCAACTTAACTTTTTCTTAATTTATATAAGAAATAAAAAAATCCCTGCACATGCAGGGATTTTTTTATTTAGACGTTGATGTTGAATTACATCATGCCGCCCATTCCACCCATACCGCCCATGTCTGGAGCAGCTGGTTTGTCTTCAGGAATGTCAGTAATCATACATTCTGTAGTCAACATTAAGCCAGCAACAGAAGCAGCGTGCTCAAGTGCAGAACGAGTTACTTTAGCAGGGTCAAGAATACCCATTTCTAACATATCGCCATATTCGCCAGTTGCAGCGTTATAACCGAAGTTACCTTCACCACCCTTAACAGCATTGATCACTACAGATGGCTCATCACCAGCGTTCGCAACGATTTGACGAAGTGGAGCTTCGATCGCACGACGTAAAATGTTGATACCTGCAGTTTGGTCTTCGTTAGCACCTTTTAAGCCGTCAAGAACGTTTACAGCACGTACAAGCGCAACACCACCACCAGCAACTACACCTTCTTCAACTGCTGCACGAGTTGCATGAAGTGCGTCGTCTACGCGGTCTTTCTTCTCTTTCATTTCAACTTCAGTTGCCGCACCGATTTTAATTACAGCAACACCGCCTGCTAATTTAGCAACGCGTTCTTGTAATTTTTCACGGTCGTATTCTGAAGAAGATTCTTCAATTTGAGCACGGATTTGCTGAACACGCTCAGCAATAGCAGCTGCATCACCAGCACCATCAACAATTACAGTGTTTTCTTTAGAAACAGTGATCTTGTGTGCAGTACCTAAATCTTGAAGAGTTGCTTGTTCTAAAGACATACCAACTTCTTCAGAAATAACAGTTGCGCCAGTCAAGATTGCGATGTCTTGAAGCATTGCTTTACGACGGTCACCGAAACCAGGAGCTTTAACAGCACATACTTTGATAATACCGCGCATGTTGTTTACAACAAGTGTAGCAAGCGCTTCGCCTTCAACATCTTCAGCGATGATAAGAAGTGGTTTACCAGTTTTCGCAACTGCTTCTAAAACAGAAATCAATTCACGAATATTACCGATTTTTTTGTCAACAAGAAGAATGAACGGGTTTTCAAGCTCAGCTGTTAAAGTATCTTGCTTGTTTGCAAAGTACGGAGAGATATAACCACGGTCAAACTGCATACCTTCTACAACGTCTAAAGCATCTTCGAAGCCAGAACCTTCTTCTACAGTGATTACGCCTTCTTTACCTACTTTTTCCATCGCTTGAGCGATAAGTTTACCAACAGTAGTATCAGAGTTAGCAGAGATAGAACCAACTTGTTCAATCGCTTTAAAATCATCAGCAGGTTTTGCATTTGAACGGATATTTTCAACTACAGTTTTTACTGCGATATCGATACCACGTTTTAAATCCATTGGGTTCATACCTGCAGTTACAGATTTGATCCCTTCATTTAAAATTGCTTGAGCAAGTACAGTTGCAGTTGTAGTACCGTCACCAGCGATGTCGTTAGTTTTGCTAGAAACTTCACGAACAAGTTGAGCACCCATGTTTTCAAACTTGTCTTTTAATGAAATTTCTTTAGCAACCGTTACACCGTCTTTAGTGATGTGTGGAGCACCGAAAGAACGGTCAATTACTACGTTACGACCTTTAGGGCCTAAAGTCACCTTAACAGCATCTGCAAGTACGTTTACGCCTGCAATCATTTTTGAGCGAGCTGAATCACCAAATTTTACGTCTTTAGCTGACATATTAAACTCCAAATCTTTTTAAATACTGAATCTGATAATGAATTGAGTTATGGATTGATTAGCCTTCCAACACAGCTAAAATGTCTGACTCTTTCATGATTAAGAGTTCTTCACCACTTACTTTCACTGTTGTACCTGCATAAGTACCAAACAATACTTTGTCACCAACTTTAACATCCAAAGCACGTACGCCATTCTCAGTGATTTGACCATTACCTACTGCAATTACTTCACCTTGAGATGGTTTTTCAGCAGCAGAACCTGGAAGTAAAATACCACCAGCGGTTTTGGTTTCTTCTTCTACGCGACGAATTACAACGCGATCATGTAATGGACGAATGTTGCTCATAATTAACTCCATCAGACTAAGTCTTTTTGATTAATCGTTATTGCTTTAATCCAGAGCAATAACAAAATATTTAGATGTCACTTTTGTGGGGATGAAAAAAAAGGCTTCAAGGGGAAAATGAAAAAAAACTTATCTTTTTTGGTCATTTTTTAACAAGTTGTGAAGAGTTTTTATTAAATTTAAAGCACAAAATAAAAGAGGCTATTTTCATAGCCTCTTTTATAAAGATAAATATTAATGTTAAACAAAGAGTTGCTGGTTATTTAACAATTCATCCAATGTTGTATTTACCTGATTTAAAGTTATCAATGAAACACTACTAAACATTGTACCTTCACCATCTCGGTCAAGACTAATAGTCGTGTTTCCAGCATCTTGCTCTACAGTAATAAATTTCGCTAATGTGCTCACGTCTTTAGAATAGTCAATTAATAGTTCACTTAAATCGATTTTGTCTGCTTGAGTATCAGTTCTTACATCACCTAAAGTAAAATCTAACACCGTATCATGTCCATTCCCACCAGTCGCATCTTGGCTATTTAGCAATTGGAACAGTATGGAATCAGTACCTTCATTAGTCATATAGGTATCGTTACCTTCACGCCCATTCAAAATGTTATTACCAGAGTTACCTGTTAAAAGATTATCTAAAGCATTGCCTGTTGCATTTAGATGAGCAGAACCAACCAACTCCAAGTCTTCAACATAACGACCACTTTCTAAACCTGTCGACCAATCAGAATATCCAACCAGACTATAACTTACAGAGCTAATTATTTTATCGTGTCCACCAAAATCAACATCTCGATAGCCTGATTCAACAAGTTGGTTCTCCCAATAACCGCTTTCTACGAAAACATCTTGATAGTGGCTAGTATCTACCCAAACATCTTCATAATGACTTGTATCAACATAAACGTCTTCATAATGACTAGTATCAACCCAGCCTTCTTCTGAACGTATATAGGTCAATTCATAACCTTCTTGCCATTGTCCATTCGCAAAATCATAATATTGTTGTTCATATCGACTATAATCGCTATCTGCCATGCCATTATCAATATAAGTTATACCATTCTGATTTTGATAAACATTTTGTACAGTTGAATAACCACTTATGACCCATTGGGAATCATAATAACCATCAACAAACCATATCTGTTCGTAATGACCTTCAGTGACCCATTCTGGATATGTATAGCTATTATCAATCCAGACATCTTTATATATTGCATACGGCTCAACAATATATTCTTGAACAAAATCACTTATATGATCAACTATATAAGTATTATCAGCAGAATCACCTTTAAACTGATCAACAGTGATTGTAGTTAAATCACTAATTGCTTTATTGATAGTTTCACTACGATTTCCAGCACGATCAATAACAGTAAGATCAAATGATGTTGCATTCTCATACATATAAACAGAGAAAGTTCCATCAACCATAACCGTCGTACTTATTACAGAAGTTACAGAAGATTCTTGATCAGCAAAATGATATATAACTTCAAGGATAGCTCTACTTTCTGCATGTCCCGTGAGCTCTCCCAATCCATTTATGGCAAGTTGTGTGGCTACATTCGGTACTGTTGTATCATTCGTAGCAACAATCGTTGAGCCCACACTTATATTTTGATTGGCATCAACTACTTTTACTGTCAATGTTTCACCATGCCAATATTGTGACCATAATTGCACCCAGAAAGTACCACTACTTCCCACAGTAGTCTGACCAACTAAATTATTATTAGCATCGAAAATATTAACAGTTGAATATGCTTCAGCCTCCCCAGAAAGTATATTTCCTTCTTCCAATACAAGTTGTGTTGCTGCATTTGGCGCAACGATGTCTATCGGTGCCTTAATTTCTGTATAAACGCTTTGATACCCATTATGTTCCACAACAACACGTAAAGTTTGTCCATTCACCTGAGGTGAGTATAACTGGATATTAAAATATCCAGTTTCATCTACAGAACCACCGCCAATATAATTACTATACACATCAAAAATATGCATCTCACTATTTGGTGTAGCAGTTCCCTCAATGAAGAAACCATTTTCAGATAAAACAACATGATCTGCTGATGGTGGTGCATTAGTATCTGCAGTAAAAGTAAAATTAAATGGAGTACTTATATTTTTAGCTAAATCCGTTGCCGTGATAAATAATTGCTCTCCACGTAATACAGGTGGATACATACCAACATTGAAATATCCAGCTTCCTCCATTTGAAATTCTGCTCGTAAATCTCCATCCGCATCTATTACTTTAATAATTACTTTTGAATCAGCATGTCCAGTTATCTCATGACCGTCGTTACTAATCGCTACCTCATTAATCACTGGAGCAATATTGTCTAATGGCGCAATAAGTTCAGTGATTGGGCTGTATTGATATGTATTCTGGTCATAAACTCGAATTAGTAACGTCTGTCCATGTAGATAATAGCTATTTAACTTAATAGCAAAACTACCATCTTCATTAACTATACTGCTCCATTCTCCATTAATGATCTGACCATCAGTAGATGTGACAACAATCGTCATTCCTGCTGTCGCCTTACCTGTAAGAATATGGCCATTTACATCCAATTTTAGCTCTGTCGCAGCAATTGGTGAATTCGAAAATACAGGTACTAATTCATGAGCAACTTCACTTCGGTTGCCAGCAATATCTTTGACAACAATACTCAAATTTTGTGTTTGATATTGGCTCAGGTTGATCAATTGATAAAAGCGTCCATCATATCCAACATTAGCTATTGTGATAATTGCACCATATTGATCAATAATTTCAACAGTTGAGTTTGGTTCAGCTTCACCAAAAAGCAATCCATCTGAGGTTAAAGTAATATTTGAAGCAACCGGCGGTGAGACATCATCAATTAAAGCATTGTGTTTAACCTCAATACTTCGGTTACCTGCTATATCTACAACGATGAAAGTTAATTCCTCTCCATGTAAATAGACTTGATTAAAATAACCTGACACATTACCCATGCTATCGGTTGAACCAGATCCTATCACCTCACCCGCAGCATTTTTGACTTCAATCCGAGTGTTTGCTTCTGCTTGCGCCGTAAAGTTTTGACCGTTTGAGTCGAGCACAATATTTTCAATCGGATTTGGTGCGATATCATCAATCAAAGCATTCTGCTTGACCTCTGTACTACGGTTCCCCGCTCGGTCAACGACAACAAAAGTGAGCTCTTCGCCATGTAAATAGACCTGATATAAGTAACCAGAAACATTACCCATGCTATCGGTTGAACCAGATCCTACAACCTCACCAACAGCATTTTTAACTTCGATTCGACTATCTGCTTCCGCTTGCGCTGTAAAGTTTTGACCATTTTCATTTAAGATGATGTTTCCAATCGGATTTGGTGCAATATCATCAATTAAAGCATTTTGCTTAAACTCGACACTTTGATTACCTGCTTTATCTATAACGATAAAAGTGAGTTCCTCACCTTTTAAATAAACCTGATTGAAATAGCCTGTTACATTACCAGTGCTATCGACATAACCATAACCGACAAACTCACCCGCAGCATTTTTGACACCAATAAAACTATTGGCTTCAGCTTGTGCCGTAAAATTTTGCCCATTTTCGTCAAAGATGATGTTTTCAATTGGATCTGGCGTAATGGTATCCACCAAAGCATTGAACTTAAGTTCGACACTTTGATTGCCCATTCGATCTATGACAACGAAAGTTAATTCCTCTCCATGTAAATAAACTTGGTAGAAGTAACCTGTCACATTACCTGCGTTATCTGCAGAACCATGACCTATTAACGCACCCTCAGCATTTCTGACTTCTATATTACTATTTGCTTCTGCCTGCGCTATAAAGTTTTGACCGTTCGGATCAAGTACAATATTTTTAATCGGATTTGGCGCAATATCATCAAATGGAGCCTTAACTGAAACAACATCACTCACATTTCCAGCTCGATCTTTAACAATAACTGTGAATTCTTCACCATGTAAATTAGAGCTACCCAAGAAAATAGTGAATGTACCATCAGCATTTACACTCTGACTCCACGTATTCACCTGTTGACCATTCTGATCAAAAATCTGGATAATGGTATTTAACTCAGCTACACCAGAAAGGGATGAACCATCTTCACTAAACGTGAGATTACTTGCAGCCACAGGAGCAATATCATCAAGCGGTGCTTTTACAGTAACCCCACCACTCAAATTACCAGCCCGATCTACTACAACTACCTTTAACTCTTCGCCATGCAAGTAGTTACTGTATAAAGAGATGTTAAATGTTCCATCCCAATTAACATTATTATTCCACTGATTTACCAATTGACCATTCTGATCAAATATCTGAATCGTAGCATTGGGTTCTGCCATACCAGTTAGATATGAACCATCTTCGCTAAATACTAAATTAGTAGCATTTTCTGGTGCAGTATTATCAAGAAAGGCTGTTTGTTTTACTTCAACGCTGCGATTGCCGGCTTGATCAATCACAACAAAAGTAAGTTCCTCACCCTTTAAGTAAATTTGATTCAAGTAACCCGAGACATTACCAGCACTATCTACATAACCTGAACCTACAACCTCACCTGCAGCATTTTTAACTTCAACTTGAGTATTTACTTCTGCTTGCGCTGTAAAGTTCTGACCATTTTCATTGAAAATGATGTTTTCAATCGCGTTCGGAACAATGTCATCAATCAAGGCATTCTGCTTGACCTCTGTACTGTGGTTCCCCGCTTTGTCAACTACAACAAAAGTGAGCTCTTCTCCATGTAAATGAACCTGATATAAATAACCTGAAACATTTCCCATGCTATCGGTTGAACCATACCCTATGACTTCACCCGCAGCATTTTTGAC
>NZ_ALOW01000011.1:0-24004 GCF_000292385.1 Acinetobacter sp. GG2 | reverse complement strand
GCAACCTTTACTCAAGACGGCAGTGCAACTGCACCAAGCTTGAGTGTTGCAAATAACACTTATACTGACCTTGCAGGTAACCCAGGTTCAGGTGCGAGTCTTGCAGGCCTTGTTCTGGTGCCAACAATTACTGCACATGACAATGTGGATAGTGTAGCTATAGACATTGTTCCATTAACGACAACGGGTATTAATGCTGGTTCTGCAACTTATCTAGCATTGATCGGTGTAACTGAGAATCTCAACGTATCGCTTTTAGGTACTCCGAGCGTGAGCTTCAATATTGCCGCTGGACATACTTCAGATGCAACGATTAGTTATGGAGCTTTACTCAGTTTATCTTTGCTTAACGACTATAAAATAGTCTTGCAAAAACAAGCACCGGATGGTTCGTGGCAGAATGTTGCAGGTGACGCGAGTACTGGATTAATTAACGTCGGAATACTCGGTGGTAATGGATTTGGTGCGACTATCACAGACTTAGCAAGTGGTTCTTATAGAGCATTTATGGTCTATACCGGTGTAGGTGTAGGATTGTTAGGTACAATGAGTGTGGTTCGCGATGATTATAATCACACAGTAGTGCCTACATATACTGCAGCAACAGTAAGCGGTAATGTGCTTACAGATGATGATTCTGCTATATATGGTCCTTCGTATACTCCAGATACAATCACTGGAACGACTGTAGTATCTACAGTAGTGGGTGAACAAGTAGGTGCGGTAACAACAACTATTGGTTCTTCTACCCCAGTAACTGGCGCTTACGGAACACTTACGATTTCTGCGAATGGTTCGTATAGCTATACACCGACTGCTAACCCTGCAAACATTGGCAAAGTAGATAGCTTTACTTACACAATTAAAGACCCAGCAACGGGTGCTACAAGTACAGCTGTATTACACATACAGATTGGATCACCTGATGTAAGTATTACTTGGAATACTGCAAGTCCTGGAACGGATGGTATTACCCAAGTTATTGCAAATGCAGATCAGGCTATTGCAACGGTTGACTTCAGTAACTCTACTGATACACCAGTAGATGTTCCAAGTCCGAATATATCGATCAGCTTACTTGGTTCGACTTCTGTTGTGTCTAATAGCTTCACTGTTGCTGCGGGAGACTTAGTCGATGTGCAGGTTGCTGCGACTTATGCTAACCAACCATTATTAAGTGCATTACCAACAGTAAGTTATGTTGTTCAGCAATTTGTTAGTGGAGCATGGGTTAACACAACTTATACTGGTTCAGCGACGGCACTTGCGAGTGTAGGTGGTATTAGCCTCGGAACGGTGGCATTCCAAGATGCTGTTGAGCATTTAAGCGCTGGTACATACCGTGTTCAATATACGTTGACTGCAGTAACACTTGGAACAACCACTTTGGATACCCAAGTAACGACTACTACAACGCACTTGAACAGTTACTCATCTGACTGGGTTCATGGCAATATTCTGCATGGCGACACAATTGGTGGAGTTGCGGACAGCGGTACATTTACTGCTGATGGTGTCAAACTTTATGTTCAAAATAGTGTTGGCACTTATGTTGAAGCTACCGGACAAGCCGTCACCACGACAAATGGCACACTTGTGATCAATTCGAATGGTGATTATGAATACCGTGCTAATACTTCATCATTAACATTGGCTAATCCAACCGATACGATTAACTATAAGTTAGTAGCAGCAAATGGTGCTGAGTCTTTCTCAACATTGACGGTTAATCTGACTACTTCTGATTACAATACCCATGTACTCAGTACATCAGCGAACGATACGTTCAATACTGATAATGGTACGATCGGTTTTGGTTCAGATACATTGATTTATCATGTATTAAATGGAAGTGCTGCAACTGCTAGTAATGGTGCAACTACAGGTGGTAATGGTGTAGATACTTGGACTAACTTCCATGTTGGTAATGTTGCTACAGATTCTCAGGCTGATTTGATTGATATCAGAGGCTTATTAGATGGAGCACAAACGTCTGCTAATATTGGTGAATATTTGAATGTTACTGTAAGTGGTGGTAATACAACTATTCAGATTGACCGTGATGGATTAACAGGAATTATACCTGTTAATAACTTTACTAATCTGTTGATTTTACAAGGTGTTACTACAAGTGAGGCAGAGTTACTTGCTAATGGTCAAATTATCTACTAATAGATAATTAACCAAATAAAAAAGAGAACCCTAGGGTTCTCTTTTTTTATGTTTAAACAATACGTTAACTTAGCTTTTAGAGAGTTCATGCTATGATGTATTGAAAATTTTATAGAACAACAAATAGCGAATAGGGATTTAATTCGAGTGTCGGTATTTTTAGACTTTAAAAGACAACTTAAGCTTTGGTTGGAACATTTCGTTCAGCATGTTCCAGATCATCCAGAAGAAACAATTTTGTTTATATCATTTGGTCCTAAAGATCAAAGATGTAGTGTGTGGCATACCGAAAAAACAGCTTTTTCACAAGCTACTATACAATTACTCGATTTTATTGATAGACAGTTTTCTCCAGATCAACTTCCAGACTATATAAAAATTGATGTTGCGTACAACTTAGAAAAACAAAGTTGGAGTCAAATAGAACAATTTGTTCATCATCAATTTCATAATAATCATTACCGCAGAGGAATCGCATTTGATGAAGCATGTTCAGTGGTTTTTCTGGAGCAAGAGATCTATGGAAAAGCAATTATTCGAGGTTTGAGTTATGACAAACCTAATTTTTTTGATGAAATCAATCTGAACTATGCAATTAAGCAAAAATATAACGCTACTAAACCACAAATTAGACTACAAAAGCTACAAGATGTTTGGACTTTCGATACCTATGCAACTTTTTATGAAAATGAACAATTCATTAATTTAGCAAGCCGTTATGATGCAAATGGTATTAGAGCTATTGCAATGAACGAGAAGCAGCATTTTAGAGAGCTTATTGAGAAAAATGCAGCGTTTTTGCACAGTCAGCTTCAAGAAAATGGCAAATTCATTTATGGTTATTTTCCTGCCTTCGATCGGGATATCCGCAGCTATAATACGGTACGTCATTGCACCTCACTTTATGCACTATTAGAAACGTTCGAAGTACAAGATAAACCTGAATATTTACCTAAAATAATGAGTGCCATGCAATATGCACTCTCTAACTTTTATAAAGAAAAAGACCCTACAACTGCTTTTATGATTGATGGTAAAGAAGGAGAGTTTGAAATTAAACTAGGTGCAAACGCAGCAGCTATTTTAATGTTAACGAAATATCAGGAAATTACCCAAAAGTCTGAATATTTAAAATATGCGGAAAAACTTGCAAATGGTATTTTAAAATTAGTTGATTCAGATGGATTAACTACCCATGTGTTAAATTATCCAGACTATGATTTAAAAGAAAAGTTTAGAATTATTTATTACGATGGCGAAGCAGCATTAGCTTTACTCAGGTTGTATCAAATAAATCACGATAAAAGATTATTAGAAACTGTTAAATTAATGTTTGAAAATTTTATTTATAAAAGATATGAAAAATATCATGATCACTGGTTAAGTTACTGTACCAATGAGCTTACAAAAATATGTCCTGAAGAAAAATATTTTATTTTTGGTTTAAATAATTATTTAAAACATTTTATTTTTATAAGAAATAGAAAGACAACGTATGCCACTTTATTAGAAATGCTCATGGCTGCTTATAAAATGGTAAATCGATTAAAAGAGCAAGGCCATCAAGAGCTTCTTGAACAAGCTTATATGTCAGAGCTAAAAAAACTCATTAAATTTCGGGCTGAATTCCAAACTACGGGTTTTTTCTATCCAGAAATGGCGATGTATATGGATCGTCCAGATAAAATATTACATGCTTTTTATGTGCGACATGATCGCTTTAGAGTAAGAATAGATGACCAAGAACATAACTTATCAGGCTATATAGCCTACGTAAAAGATTTCGAAGGAGAGGAGATATGACTTACTCTTTTTTTGAAATTAAGTTATTGGCGCCTCTAGATCATACTAACTTCGATAATGCGGTTTGGAAATTTGAAGTTGATGGAGATGTTTCAACTTTATTGCTTATTGATTATGCATTGGAGCAATTTCAACAAAAAAACATCGAAGCAAATAAGGCCTATGTTGTATCTGAGCAAAAGCCTAAGCAACTTGGTGAACAAAATTTAGGTTTAGAAAAAAATGAATCTTATATATTTGTCGAGCTCTTACAATTCTTAATTTTTACTCATGCAAATGATGTTAAAGATGCCTTAAGCAATATACTGTTTGATTCCGTTGAGCAAGCTCAATTGATCTTGTCTAAAAGGGCGGAAAACTACAAGTTAACTTTAAAAGCACCTAATCAATTAAAAAATCTATTTTTGTTGGCAAAAAATATTTATAGTTATCCAGCAGAGCTAAACAACCTTTTCTTTCTCAAAACACTTTCTTTTAAAAATAAAGTATATCAACCGATTATATCTTTAATTGCTCATCCAGTGCTAACCTCGGTTTTATATATCTCCCATCAATTTAGAAAAATTTATATCACTTATCTTGAGGATAACCAGAGCATTGGCTTTTTCTCTTTTTTAGATGACATTCACCGTCTCGAGCATTTGGTTCCTTATTATCACTGTTTCCAAGAAGAGCACGTAAAGGCGAAGAGTTGTACTTCACAGACTGGGATCATCAATATTCTTGGAGATACTTATTTCGGTGAAATGTATACCGAAAAGCGTAAGTCAAGAGGGCAAACAGATGCTCTACAACAATATGGATATCACTTTTCATTTAAAAAAATACAGCCATTTTTAGGTAAAAATGACATAAATATAGCTAACTTTGAAGCTGTCTTTTCTCTAGAAAACCAATCACTATTAAAAGATAAAAAGCCATTCATTCTAAAAGCCGATGCTAAAAAAACATTAGAAGAATTTAAAAGCATTCATCTAAATTATTTGGTGTTAGCAAATAATCATCTCAAAGATTATGGTGATGAAGGGCTTACCTATACATTACAACAATTGGACGAGGCTAATGTTTCCTATATTGGTGCTGGGCACAACCAAAAAGATGCTCACAATTATTTTGAAATAGTTTTTGAAAATAAGCACTATGCGATTTTTAATGGTTATTGGCATAGAGACACTGCTTATTTGGACTATGACTTTTATGCGCTAGGGTCAAGAAGTGGAGTCGCTTGTTTAAACGGTGTCTTACTGGAGCAAATAGTTTTTTATAAACAGGCTCATCCTAAACATAAAATTATTGTTATTTGTCATTGGGGAGTCGACTTTAAACCTCCTACAAAAGAGCAAATTAAACTTGCTGGTATTCTTACACAGGCTGGGGCTGACCTAATTATTGGTCATGGTGCTCATACTATTCAGCCAATTCAGATGATCAACAATAAGCCAGTGGTGTTGGGTATCGGCAATGCTGTATTTAATAGTGATGGAGAATATGAGCAGCATCATTCTTTGCCATTTGGCTGTATTGCCAGAATAGATCTAGCAAAGGACTTGCTTCGACTTTATCCAATTTATACGGATAACTTAAAAACTTTTTGGCAACCGTATCCAGTAGATTTTAATGACTTCTCAAAGGCCAGTACTTACATGACATTTTTACTGACCTCTGAGCGCTACATTACTACCCAAGATTACTTAGGACGGTATGTTGAGATCAAATTTTAAGGGTATTGCTGATAACTCGATAAAATCGTTTGAAGCTGTGATGGGGTAAAACCTAAGTTTCTTAGACCACCACTGCCCAATTTACACTCAGCACTGGCCATAATATTAGTCGGGGTAGTTTTTGTAGCATTAGGTGCACATACATGTTTTAAGCCGAAAGCATGGCCCATTTCATGAATGCTACCTGCTTGTATATTATAATTTAATCTATTCCAGTCTAATAAAATAAAAGGCTTTCCATTATTACGGAATGTTCGGCTTGTAACATCATTAAACTCTAACTTTTTTGAATAAGCATCGTATATAAAGACAATGACTTCTTTACTTACTGTACGCTTAGGAAAGCATGCATTCACGCTTGCAGGCATAGATCCTATAGAAATAGGGCGGGGTTGGTTTATTTCATTACCAAGTTGACAATGTAGTTTTGAAAATTTGTGATAAGAGATATAACGGTTTAACTTAAAGTTAAAAATTTTGTTTCCTTGGTCGTCTAAATAATATTTATTTAAAATACCAACTTCTTTTTGCATTTGTGCAAGATTATCAAAACGTGCAGCAGAAGGATTGTTGGTTGTAAAAACGAAAGTGACTGGAACTACAGGTCTATTATTAGCAGGTTCCTCTAATAAATCTGGCTTTTGTAAAGGAGAATGTGTTGTACAAGAAACACACAGAAGTGTCCCTATAATCATCAATAAGGTTTTTTTCATATTCATCACATTGTCTCTGCATATTATTCTAAAGTGATTTAAAGTAAATTTTTATATGATATGAACGGTGTCAATTTTTATGGATTCCATTTTGACAACTCAGTATGAACTACATCGACAAATTTTAGAAGTCATCGCTCTAATTCCATATGGAAAAGTAGCAACTTACGGACAAATAGCACGTATGGCGGGATTACCTAAACATGCCAGATTAGTGGGTTATGTTCTTAAACATCTTGAAGCAGATCATCAGGTGCCTTGGTACCGTGTTATTAATTCACAAGGTAAAATTAGCCTAAGCAGATTTAATGAAAAAGGTGAAAATGTTCAGCAGTTAAAGCTTGAAGATGAAGGAGTCTATTTGTTGAATGGCAAAGTGAACTTAAAGCAGTTCGCATGGCAACCTTAAAATTATTAAAGAGAACAAATACAAATGCAGCATTATAAATGGCAGAGTCTAGCCATATTACTATTAGGTTTAACAGTGCAATCGAGTTTTGCAGAGCAGGCTATTTCAGCCCAACCTTTTATAAATGTGAAAGCTTCATCACAAGAAATACACTCGATTTGTCAGCAGTTGAGTCATAAATGTAGCGATGAAGTTAAGCTGTGGAAACCCAAAAATACACAAGATCAGACTTATTATTTAATAGATGAGACTCCGCAAATTGCTCAAGTTAAAAAGCAGAATAACCAATACACAGTAATAAATGAGTGGAACTTTAAAAATTATGAGCATAGTAATAAAGAGCCACATTCTGATGATTTAGGTCCTGATGGACTCAAAATCTTTCCAGCACTGTATCCACTCAATAAAAATGAATATGCCATAGCAGTACTAAATACTTGGTTTACTGGTTACTCTGGAGGAGGACGTTTTGAAGAAAATGCTGATTTTATTGAGCTTAAGCCTAAAGGGAAGTATCAGGTTGCATTAAAAGATATTGCTTTTTCTTCGAATGAAATGATTCGGGCCTGTTTTTCAGAACAAGAGTATAAGAAGTCACCGCATTGCCATGATGAAAAATGGATGACATTAAATATTAGGTTTAAAGATATCGGTCAATCTTACTATTTATGGCAATTAAATTATAAAAATTATTCTTGGGATGCTTTTAAAAATAAAAAAACAATAACGGTTGAGCAATCAAGAGAAGACGTTATTCCTTTTAAAAAATAGGTGCCTATCTGGCTGAATTAAGCCAGATAGGTGTTTTTTTAGCGAACAATCAAAACAGGGATATGGCTTTCACCTAAAACTTTTTGTGCAACACTTCCTAATACAAGTTTTCGGACACCTGTACGGCCATGCGAACCCATAACGATGAGATCTGCATTGATATCTTGTGCAGCTTGAATAATTTCCTCATGAACCACAAAGCCTTCAAGTAATTTGGTTTCTACGGTAAGCCCTTCTTGTACAAATTGTTGTTTGGCTTGTTCTAAAATATCGAGCAAATAAGTTCTAGTGCGCTCAATCAATTCATTAGTTTGACCAGTCTTCACATAAAGATCCGCAATAATTGGATCAAGCACCATCACTTGTACGATAGTAATTTTACTATTTAATGCTTTTCCGAGCTTGATGGCTTCTTTCATAGCGACTGTAGAAGTTTCAGAACCATCAATTGGTACAAGAATATGCTGATATGACATGAGATTTTTCCTTATCATTTTATTTCAGTTAGTCTTAGATCTTTGTTTAAATAATAGCTATTTCCCTATATTAAACCGATTAAATACTTAAAAAAACCTAGTAGAACAATCTAAATTATTTGTTTTTAGTTCAATCATTCTAAATGCTATATTGGAGTAATAAATTTTACTTTTATCTAATTAATACAATGAGCGAATTACACCAACTTAATTGGAATAATACAAACTTAGTTAATATTGGAAATGCTTGGGAAGGAGACCTTTGGGGGCGAAAATATTTGGGAGAAAGATTAACTAACTATGTTGATCGGTTACAGTGTGGAGCTGTTCTCACTTTGGATGCACGTTGGGGAGAGGGAAAAACATGGTTTGTTAAACATTGGCAAAAACACCTTGAGCATACTGACCATAATGTAATTTATTTAGATGCTTTTGCTAATGATTACTTAGATGACCCTTTTTTAGTAATAACTTCAGAAATTACAAATATCTTAAGTAAAGACCAAAAAACTAAGAAAAATGTGGAAAATCTAATCAAATTGTCGGCATCTATTGGAACAGCTCTATTACCATCTTTGCCTAAAGTAGCACTTACTATAGGCTTACATTTAATTGGAGCTGGTTTTTTAGGTGGACTTTTACAGCAAGGTTATGAAAATGCAAAAGATGAAGTAGAAAGTCTAACTGAGGAAGCAAGTGATCGAATTAAGGAAAGCATTCAAGAAAAAATTGCAGGGCATGAAGCTGAAAAGAAAACACTAAATGATTTCAAAAAATATTTAACTGAGACAGTTAGTAAGTTGGATAAGCCATTAGTTTTTATAATAGATGAATTAGATCGCTGCCGTCCTGATTTTGCTATCCGTTTGATTGAACGAATTAAGCATTTTTTTGATACTCCAAAAATTGTTTTTGTTCTAGTAATGAATAAAACGCAATTACTTCAATCAATAAAAACTTTTTATGGATATGATTCGGAAATACAAGACGACTATTTAGAAAAGTTTGTAGATTTCACAATTCAGTTTCCATCTAATATTGCAGATTACTATTATGAAAATATAATTAAAGAACAATTATTTAGAGTCGGAGAATTAACAAGTTTAGATGAAGTGAATGAACTATATTTTTTTACTTTGGCCTTACAGCTTGAAAAAAAACTCAATGCGCGTGCATTTATAAGAAAAATTAATCAATTTGCATTGTTACGAACTGATAATCCTAATAAAAATTTGATTTTACTAAGCTATATGATGGGGGTGGAGCCATTTGCAAATCATCAAATTTATATAGAGAAAGTCATTAACAAATTAATTTCTTATCTATGTAAAGATAAGCGCGAATTTCTAAACAAACATCATCTGAGTGTAGGCATGCATGGTATTGAAAATATTTCAGATGCGGAGTGGTATAGAATTATTCTCGAATATGATTATCAAGTAAAGGGAACTATTATTGATAAATTAATTCAAGCATATGATCAAGCTAGACGTACTAATGATAGTTCGTCAAGAGAATATGCTTTAAGAAATTTTCTTAATGATTTAGCTATTTATAACATTGATCACTCAAATCGTTTTGAGAAAGATTGGAAATCATATATTAAAGAAGGATTATAATTTTTGAGTTTCTATATATTCATACAGACTAGATATATCATCAGTTTGCAAATATTCACGCATTTTTAAAACTTGTTTTTCATCTAAATCATAAAGTTTTAAAGCGAGTAGTTTCTCTATTTGCTCTGGCGGAAAACGGTATTTAATAACTTTTGCTGGAACTCCACCAACAATTGCATAGGGTGGAACGTCTTTTGTTACAACGGCTCCAGTTGCAATAACTGCACCTTCACCAATTTTTACGCCTTGCATAATCATTGCACGGCTTCCAATCCAACAACCATCTGCAATGATGGTGTGGCCAGCTGCTAGAAAACTACGAGTATCGAAGGGGAAAGTCGAAATCCAATCTGGTCTATGAAGCTGATTGCCACCCATCATAATCACGCATTCAGCACCAAAACATACAAAATTACCTATATAAAGCTGATCAATAGGTTTTTCTGGAGTAGAGGGTTTGTCATGTAAATAACGTACTACACAACGCTCAAAACCTTGATCCCAATAGGCTGAGTAGTAAGAATAATTACCCTTGATATGGATATTCGGATTTTTTACAGTTTTGGAAATAAACTCAAATTCACACCAATGACGGACTGGCGAGTTAATCAGAGGTGTATCCATAATTTCCTATCCAAATAAATGATTTAAAGCAATTAAAAACCCCTCATAAAGAGGGGCTTAAGAGTAGTATCTTAAAGATATTCTACGCTTACAACTTCGTATTCAACTTCACCTTGAGGAGTGATAATTTTTGCTTCATCACCTTCATTTTTGCCTAAAAGGCCACGAGCAATTGGTGAGTTCACTGAGATTTTATTAATTTTAAAATCAGCCTCATCATCGCCAACAATTTTATAAGTCTTGCGTTCTTCGGTATCAAGGTTTTCAATCGTTACCGTAACACCGAATACAACACGACCGTTTTGTTCTAAGTCTTTAACATCGATGACTTGTGCAGCACCCAATTTTCCTTCGATATCTTGGATACGGCCTTCGCAGAAACCTTGTTGCTCACGAGCAGCATGATATTCTGCATTTTCTTTTAAGTCCCCATGTTCACGTGCCTCAGCAATCGCTTGAGTAATACGCGGACGTTCAACAGATTTCAGATGTTGTAATTCTTTCTCTAAGGCACTTTTACCTTCAGGGGTCATTGGATAACGTTGCATTTCGGTCCCTCTTAAGTTGAGAAAACACAGTTAAAAAAATGAAAAAATCCCGCCACCGATAAGGTGGCGGGACTTATCGGAAAAAAATTAACCTACAGTTAAATCTTGCAAGCGGTATACATCCATTGGCAATTTCACAGCAAAGGCTTGGCAAACTGCTTCTGCGCCATTGATAGTCGTTGTGTAATACACTTTGCCTTGTAGGGCAGCACGACGAATCATTGCAGAGTCATATTGAGCTTGTTTGCCTTCAGTAGTGTTGACAATAAGGTGTATTTCGCCATTTTTCAAGCGGTCAACAATGTGTGGACGACCTTCAGTTACTTTATTTACAGGTTCACATTCCAAACCTGCTTCTTTAAGCACTTTATAAGTTCCACCTGTTGCTACCAGTTTGAAGCCGTATGCTACAAACTTTTTAGCGATATCCGCGATATATTTCTTATCAGATTCACGGACAGATAAGAAAGCAATCTTTTCTTCGCCTTCAGTTGGCAGGCCTGGTAAGCGGTCATTAGAACCTAAAACAGCTTTATAGAATGCTTCACCGAATGTCTTACCAACACCCATTACTTCACCTGTAGATTTCATCTCAGGTCCAAGCATAGGATCTACGCCTTGGAATTTAGCAAATGGGAAAACTGCTTCCTTCACAGAAAAGTGTGTTGGAATGATTTCTTTAGTAAAGCCTTGAGATTCAAGTGATTGACCCGCCATACAACGAGCAGCTACTTTTGCTAAAGATTCACCAATACATTTCGATACGAACGGCACAGTACGTGAAGCACGTGGGTTAACTTCAAGAACATAAATGTCATCGCCTTTAACTGCGAATTGAACGTTCATCAAGCCAACAACACCAAGTTCTTTTGCCATAGCCACTGTTTGACGACGCATTTCGTCCTGAATCTCTTGAGACAGAGAGTAAGGAGGAATAGAACACGCAGAGTCACCTGAGTGAATACCTGCTTGTTCGATGTGCTGCATGATACCGCCAATCACCACATCTTTACCGTCAGATACACAGTCAACGTCAACTTCAGTTGCATCGTCAAGGAAACGGTCAAGAAGAACAGGGGCTTCGTTAGAAGCTTGTACTGCTTCGCGAAGATAACGTTTAAGTTCATCTTCGTTATACACGATTTCCATTGCGCGACCACCCAATACATAAGATGGGCGAACAACTAACGGATAACCAACTTTCGCAGCTTCAGAGATACCTTCTTCAGCAGATTTTACAATGCTGTTGTTTGGTTGACGAAGCTGTAAACGTTGAATCATTTGTTGGAAACGTTCACGGTCTTCTGCACGGTCAATTGCATCTGGAGAAGTACCGATAATAGGAGTACCAGCTTCTTCTAAAGCACGTGCTAACTTAAGTGGAGTCTGACCACCGTATTGTACGATTACGCCTTTTGGCTTCTCAGTACGAACGATTTCAAGAACATCTTCAAGTGTTACAGGTTCGAAGTACAAACGATCTGATGTGTCGTAGTCGGTAGAAACAGTCTCAGGGTTACAATTCACCATGATTGTTTCATAACCGTCTTCACGCATAGCTAGAGCAGCGTGTACACAGCAGTAGTCAAATTCGATACCTTGACCAATACGGTTTGGACCACCACCAATTACCATGATCTTGTCACGATTTGATGGATTTGCTTCACATTCTTCATCGTAAGTTGAATACATATATGCTGTGCCAGATTCAAACTCGGCAGCACATGTATCAACACGTTTGTAAACTGGATAAACACCCAAGTTCCAACGTTGTTTACGGAATTGCTTTTGTGAAATGCCCATGAGGTGAGCAATACGAAGGTCCGATAAACCTTTACGCTTGAACGAACGGATGTTATCCGCGTTTAAGTCACCAAAACCTAAAGTTTTTACTTGAGCTTCTGTGTTGACGATATCTTGAATTTGAATCAAGAACCAACGGTCAATTTTAGTAGCTTCAAATACGTCATCTAAAGAGAAACCATGACGGAATGCATCTGCTACGTACCAAATACGCTCAGGACCCGGAACTTTAAGCTCTTTTAAAATCGTTTCTTTTACGTTTGTTGCACCAGCTTCGATTTTTTCATCAAAACCGCTTACACCAACCTCAAGACCACGTAATGCTTTTTGTACAGATTCTTGGAAGTTACGGCCAATTGCCATGACTTCACCAACAGACTTCATCTGAGTGGTAAGAACAGGTTCTGCTTGTGGGAACTTCTCAAAGTTAAAACGAGGAATCTTCGTTACAACATAGTCAATTGCTGGTTCAAAGCTCGCAGGAGTTACACCACCAGTGATGTCATTTTTCAATTCATCAAGAGTATAACCAACAGCTAGTTTCGCAGCGATTTTTGCAATTGGGAAACCAGTTGCTTTAGAAGCAAGAGCAGATGAACGAGATACACGAGGGTTCATCTCGATCACAACCATACGGCCGTCTTTCGGATTAATACCGAACTGAACGTTAGAACCACCGGTCTCAACACCAATTTCACGAAGAACTGCAACTGAAGCATTACGCATCAATTGATATTCTTTGTCAGTCAATGTTTGAGCTGGTGCTACAGTGATTGAGTCACCAGTGTGAACACCCATTGGGTCAAAGTTTTCGATCGCACATACGATAATACAGTTGTCGTTTTTGTCACGAACAACTTCCATTTCGTACTCTTTCCAGCCGATTAATGATTCATCAATCAATAATTGGTGAGTAGGAGAGAGGTCGAAACCACGTTCACAGATTTCAAGGAATTCTTCACGGTTATATGCAATACCACCGCCTGAACCACCCATTGTGAATGAAGGACGGATAATTACTGGGAAACCAAAGCGAGATTGGATTTCCAATGCTTCTTCCATGGTTTCAGCAATAGCAGCTTTTGGACATTCCAAACCGATTTTGCGCATAGCGATGTCGAAGAGTTTACGGTCTTCGGCTTTTTCAATCGCTTCTTTAGTTGCACCAATAAGTTCTACATTGTACTTCGCTAATACGCCATTTTCATCAAGTGCAAGTGCGCAGTTCAATGCGGTTTGTCCACCCATCGTAGGTAGGACTGCATCTGGACGCTCTTTTTCAATGATTTGAGCAACAGTTTGCCAAGTAATTGGCTCAATATATGTTGCATCAGCCATTGAAGGGTCAGTCATAATGGTCGCTGGGTTAGAGTTAACCAAAATAACACGGTAGCCTTCTTCACGAAGCGCTTTACATGCTTGAGCACCAGAGTAGTCAAACTCACAAGCCTGACCAATAACAATTGGACCAGCACCAATAATTAAGATGCTTTTAATATCCGTACGTTTAGGCATTATTCGCTCCGTAATTACTGTTTAGATGCTTCGATAAGTTCGATGAAATGATCGAACAATGGTGCACAATCATGTGGACCAGGGCTTGCTTCAGGGTGACCTTGGAAGCTGAAAGCTGGTTTGTCAGTACGGTGGATACCTTGTAAGGTGCCATCGAACAATGATTTATGCGTTGCTTTTAAGTTAGCCGGTAATGTTTCTGCATCTACAGCAAAACCATGGTTTTGAGATGTAATCATCACTGTACCATCTTCAAGATTTTGTACAGGGTGGTTTGCACCGTGGTGACCATGATTCATTTTTACAGTTTTTGCACCAGAAGCGAGTGCCAAGATTTGGTGTCCTAAACAGATACCAAATACAGGTAATGTTGTGGTTTCAACAATAGTGTTTACAGCTTCGATTGCATAGTCACAAGCAGCTGGGTCACCAGGACCGTTTGAAAGGAATACGCCATCTGGATTAAGTGCTAATACTTTTTCAGCCGGAGTTTCAGCAGGGACAACAGTAAGTTTGCAACCGCGGTCTGCAAGCATACGCAAGATGTTGGTTTTGACACCATAATCGTATGCAACCACATGGTATTTTAACTCAGGTTGTTTAAAGCCCTTACCTAATACCCATGAACCTTCAGACCATTCAAAACCCGTTGGATCACAGCACTCTTTAGCAAGGTCTAAACCATTTAGACCACCAAAAGCGCGAGCTTTAGCAATAGCTTCTTCTTCAGTAATATTTTCGCCAGCAAGGATGCAACCATTTTGTGCACCTTTGTCACGTAAAATACGAGTAAGTTTACGTGTATCAATATCAGCAATTGCAACAACATTGTACGCTTGTAAATATTCACCTAACGACTGCTCAGAACGGAAGTTACTGTGTAGTAGTGGAAGGTCACGAATAATTAAACCATTCGCCCATACTTTATGGATACGACCAGATTCAACGTCTTCTTCGTTGCAACCAGTGTTACCAATATGAGGGTAAGTTAATGTCACAATTTGTTGTGCATAACTTGGGTCAGTCAAAATTTCTTGATAGCCTGTCATGGCTGTGTTAAAAACGACTTCACCAGTCGTACTTCCCGTTGCGCCGATTGACGTTCCTTTAAAGATCGTTCCATCTGCGAGGGCTAAAATGGCGGGGATGCTCAAACCAAAGCTCCTGAATTTCGGCTGTAAAAAAGCGAGTAGACCTAAAAAAGATAGGCGATGTTCTAAAAAAACATGCCCCTCCTCATCGGTCTGCCCGCTTGTAACTTAACAGCGCATTATACGCATGGAACCCTAAAAAGTCTATTTGTTTTCTATTAAAAAATATAATTCCTTGCTTGCTTTTTGCAAAAATATTCATCCGCTTGTCTGAAATTGATACTTTTGGCAAATTGTCTAACAATCTGGCGGTTAAATTATGCTAATTCCACTTATTGTAATGTTAGAAAAAAATAAACAATATGAGGAAATAGTATGAGCAATCAAGTTTCAAAAGATATAGCTGAAAACGCTTCTAAAGTTGCAGATGTTGTTAAGGCTGAAGTAACTGAAGTGAAAGAAGCAGTTGCTAAAACAACGACCCGCGCTAAAAAAGCAGTGAGTGCTAAAGCGACGCAGGTAAAAGAAGTTGTAGCTGAAAAAACAGAACAGGTGAAAGAAGTCGCTCAAGAAGCAACTTCGCAAGTTAAAGAAGCTATAAATGAAACTCAAGAACAAGTAAAAGTTGTATTGAGTGAAACTGAAGAAAAAATTGAGACTGAGACTCAAGAGTTGAACCAAAACATTCAAAATCAGTTTACTCAGATTAAACAAGATATTTTACAACGTCTTGATGTTATTAAAGCTCAGTTCAATACGTCTCAAGAAGGATTAAATGAACTGAAAAATACATTAAAAGCTGAAATTAATGCATTAATTGAAGATTTAACAAAAGTCACCAAAGAACTCAAAGGTGACATTAGCCAAATCTCTTTGAAGCACAAAGATTCTTTAAGTGAGAGTTTGAAACGCACTAAAAATAATGCGGTTGAAGCATGGAACAAAGCAAGAGATAACTAAGTTTAGCTTCATAAAATTAATAAAAAAGCGAGAATCAATTTCTCGCTTTTTTATTTTTAAAACTGATGTAGCCAATCACGTTTATTGTGAAAATCAGCATTTTGTCCACTATGCTGCATTGCATAGTACTGCATACCATCTTTAGTCTTTAAAACAGCGGTTAAACCTAAATAAAGGTTTGCCCATTTTAAATGCTGCTGCTGCATAAACTGACCTAAATCAAGACTTACATTTAAGCCGTAGTGAGTACGCTTGAGATGATTAAGCTCGATATCGTAAGCAACGAGGGGAGGCATGCTTTCCGGATAGCGATATTCTTCAAACTGGTAAGTTTGCCATGCTTGAGAAGGAGAAAGATTAATTTCCCGATAGAAATCTTCACCATGCACGCCAATAAAAATCTCAAAACAAGTCTCTTCCCACAAAAAATCTTGACGGGGATGAGCTGCAACTTCTTGAGGCCAGATAATAAGTTGGTTTGGATCACGAATCCAAAAACCCACATTTAATGTATGTGGGGTTTGCTGTTCAATTGCGCCAACAACAGAAACAGCATGAAAACGATCAAAAGCTGAAAGTTCGTAACTTGCCATAAAGTAGTCAATAAATTAGTTTGCTAAGTGAGCGTGACGAACAAGATTAGATAAGTGTTGGTTCTGTTTAGCTGCTTTTTTGTAAAGTAAAACAATTTTACCAATTTTTTGCACAGCTTCAGCACCAGTTGCTTCAACAATTGCATCGATTACAGCAGCACGAGCTTCACGATCTTCGCCAGCAACTTTTACTTTGATGAGTTCATGATCATTCAAAGCACGAAGAGTTTCTTCGATTACAGCATCTGTTAAGCCTTGTCCACCAATCATGACAACCGGATTAAGCACATGACCAATTTGACGTAAACGTTTACGTTCATGAATAGATAAAGCGGCCATTAAAAATACCTGATTTTAAAAACGACTTAGTATAGCAAAAAACTTAAAATCAAATGTACGAAAAACTGTATAAATAATCGATCAACATTATTGGAAAAAAACTGTAAAAGTTATTGAGATTACGTTACATCCGTACTGTAATGAGAGTAATTTTCACGTACAATGAGCAATCAGAAGTTTTTTTGATATTTAGTGAGTTATGGCAACACGCATTACAAACCAAAAATTGTCTAAAAGTAGTCGTGCGTGGATGAGGGAACATCTAGACGATCCTTTTGTAAAAAAAGCACAAAAGGAAGGATATCGTGCACGAGCAGCATATAAACTTCTTGAAATTCAAGAAAAATATAAGTTGATCAAGCCAGGCATGACAGTGGTTGATTTGGGAGCGGCTCCTGGGAGTTGGTCGCAAATTGCTGGGAAACTTGTTGGTAGCAAGGGGTTGGTTATTGCTTCCGATATTTTACCTATGGATGCTTTGCCGGATGTCACTTTCTTACAAGGCGACTTCAGAGAAGAAGCAGTATTTGAAAAATTGTTAAATATTTTAAATGGAAGACAAGTAGACATTGTAATTTCTGATATGGCCCCCAATACATCAGGTAATAGGGCTGTTGATCAACCTCGACAGATTTACTTGTGTGAACTTGCTTTAGACTTTGCTCAAAAAGTCTTGGGTCCAAATGGGCAATTTGTTGTTAAAGTGTTCCAAGGCGCAGGATTTGATGAGTTTCGTAAACAAGTCGTTGATAGTTTTGATGTGTTGAAAACAGCAAAACCGGCAGCTTCTCGGGCACGATCTAAAGAAGTTTTTTTGGTTGGACAAGGGCGTAAGAAAGCATTGCAATAAAGTTTACTTGCCAAGCTCCTAAAAATTGTGCATTTTGTATCTTTTAGGTTATCCGCAAGCAAGACAATTGCTGTTTTTAAGAAGATCGGCCAAGATTAGGCATGATCAAATTAGATCGATATGGGAATAAAGCTTTGAGCGATTACTTCAAGAATGCCGTATTGTGGCTAATAATACTGGGTGTTCTGATTTTAATTTTCAGTAATATCAGTGACCGCAATAAGCCTTCTGCAATGAAATATTCAGATTTTGTTGCAGCGGTGAATGCTGGCCAAATTAAGCAAGTCACGATTGACGGTTTAAATATTAGTGGTGAAAAAACTAACGGATCTCAGTTTGAAACTGTTCGTCCGCAAGTTGAAGACACTGAACTTATGCCAAGCTTAAACAAGCAAAATGTTGTTGTAGAGGGCACAGCACCACAACGTCAAGGCATTTTGATGCAACTTCTCATTGCTAGTTTCCCTGTACTGTTAATCATTCTGTTATTCATGTTCTTTATGCGTAACATGGGTGGTGGTGCAGGCGGTAAAAATGGTCCGATGAGTTTTGGTAAGTCAAAAGCAAAAATGCTTTCTGAAGACCAGATTAAAGTGACTTTTGCTGACGTTGCTGGTTGTGATGAAGCGAAACAAGAAGTTGTAGAAATTGTAGATTTCTTAAAAGATCCTGCAAAGTTCAAACGCTTGGGAGCTACAATTCCACGTGGCGTACTTATGGTTGGTCCTCCAGGTACTGGTAAAACGTTATTAGCTAAAGCAATTGCTGGTGAAGCAAAAGTTCCATTCTTCAGCATTTCTGGTTCTGACTTTGTTGAGATGTTCGTGGGTGTGGGTGCGTCCCGTGTCCGTGACATGTTTGAACAAGCAAAACGTCATGCACCATGTATCATCTTTATTGATGAGATTGATGCAGTAGGTCGTCACCGTGGTTCAGGTACTGGCGGTGGGCATGATGAACGCGAACAAACCTTAAACCAAATGCTCGTAGAGATGGATGGTTTTGAAGGTAATGAAGGCGTAATCGTTATTGCTGCAACTAACCGTGTTGATGTGTTGGATAAAGCATTGTTACGTCCAGGCCGTTTCGACCGTCAAGTTATGGTCGGTCTACCGGACATCCGTGGTCGTGAGCAAATCCTAAATGTACATTTGAAAAAGTTACCTTCGGTGACTGGTGTGGATGTTAAAGTCTTATCACGTGGTACACCTGGTTTCTCTGGTGCTCAGTTGGCAAACCTTGTAAACGAAGCTGCTTTGTTTGCTGCTCGCCGTAATAAGAACACTGTCGATATGCATGACTTTGAAGATGCAAAAGATAAGATCTATATGGGACCAGAACGCAAATCAATGGTTCTGCGTGAAGAAGAGCGCCGTGCAACTGCTTATCATGAAGCTGGCCATGCAATTGTTGCTGAGATTTTACCGGGTACTGACCCTGTGCATAAGGTTACAATTATGCCGCGTGGTTGGGCTTTAGGTGTAACTTGGCAGTTACCTGAACAAGATCAGATTAGCCACTATAAAGACAAAATGTTAAATGAAATTGCAATTTTGTTTGGTGGCCGTATTGCTGAAGAAGTCTTTATTCAGCAGCAATCGACGGGTGCTTCAAATGACTTTGAGCGTGCTACGAAAATGGCTCGTGCGATGGTTACGAAGTACGGTATGTCTGACAAAATGGGTGTTATGGTTTACGAAGATGAAAATCAAAATGGATTCTTCGGTAACGTAGGTAGCCGCACAATTTCTGAAGCAACTCAACAACAGGTTGATCAGGAAGTACGCCGTATTTTAGATGAACAATATAAAGTTGCTCGTGATATCTTGGAAAATAATAAAGATATCGCACATGCTATGGTTAAAGCGTTGATGGAATGGGAAACTATTGATCGTGAGCAAATCCGTGACATCATGGAAGGTCGCGACCCTCAACCACCTAAAGTTTATATTGCTGAAAATCCGGTATCGGCATTTGAACCACCTAAAGATGGTCCATCTACTCCACCGCCATTACCAGCGATGAATTAAATTAATTAATAAAAAAGCCACATTCATGTGGCTTTTTTATTTGTCTTAAATTCGGCTAAAGCTGAAAAGAAATCAACAGCATGTAAAGTATAGACTTGCTAAAATATCACCTGATTTTGAACCGGAGCTTTTTATGCAGTTAATATCTTTACCCAAGCAGATTTTACAGTGTGGACAGCTTCAACTAGATTTATCTCAGCCACATGTTATGGGTATTTTAAATGTTACCCCGGATTCTTTTAGCGATGGTGGTAAACATAACCAATTAGATCAAGCGGTTGAGCATGCGCTTAGTATGATTGAACAAGGCGCGACTATTATTGATATTGGGGGGGAGTCTACTCGACCTGGTGCTTCAGAAGTGGCGATTGAAGAAGAAATACGCCGTGTGGTACCTGTAGTTGAAGTTTTATCTCGGCATAATGTTATTTTATCAATCGACACGAGCCAGCCAGAGGTGATTCGTGCAGCAAAAGCAGCAGGGGCGCATATTTGGAATGATGTACGCGCTCTAACACGCCCTAATGCATTGAAGACCGCAGCAGAGTTAGATATACCTGTAGTCATTATGCATATGCGTGGTGAGCCAACCACAATGAATCAGTTAGATCAATATAGTGATGTAACGTTAGATGTGATGCAGGAGCTGCAACAGCGCATTGATGATGCTCTAGCTGCTGGAATTCAACAGCATAATATTATTATTGATCCTGGATTCGGTTTTGCAAAAAATGCACAGCAGAATTTAAAATTATTAAAAGAATTTTGGAAACTTAATGAGCTAGGTTATCCAATTTTATCAGGTCTTTCTCGTAAACGCTTTATAGGTGAGGCTTTGAAAGGTGCAGCTGCTGATCAGCGTGCTGTAGGAAGCGTTACTGGGCATTTGTTAAGTATTCAGCAAGGAGCGTCGATTGTAAGAGCACATGATGTGAAAGCGATGCATGAGGCTGTTTTAGTTTGGCAAGCCATGCAGCAGGCATAAAGTGTATTCTTATTGAATTAGATGTCTGTGTATCACATAAAGGTGGATGAGGAGTCGGGTAAAAATCTCGTGATTTTTGCGAAAATATGTTATAAGCGGCAAGTTTTTGCTGTTGTGTAATCTTTTGTATGTTCGAAGACCTACTTCTCCCAATGTTTGATGATGAATATTATCCAGATATTTTGGTCGCTGAACTTAAGCAGCTTATTGAACAATTTGCTAAAAAAGTTCAGAAGCCTGCTTTAGCTGATCAAGATGTTTATCGATATGCTCATCAGACTGTAAATGAAATTAATGAAATGAAACCACAGTTTGAAGATCTGGATTCATCGCTTGATGATAGTGCTGCCGATTACATTGCTGAGGCAATGATGATGGTAGTTCAAGATGCAGGATTTTTAGATCTTGAAATGGAAGAGCTGGTTATGAATCGAGAGTGGTAATTACTCTCGATTCTCAAAATTTTCAATCGTATCTAATAAATGACATGATGCTTTTAAATGTACCTTATCTATTTTTTTAATTTCTAAAATTAAATGTCCATTTTGCTGCTCATTCACATCTGCTAATACGCTTATCCAATAGGTTGTCTTTTTATGTTGTAATGCTTTTAATTGAGTAATTACATCTTGAGATGTTTTGATTAGGTAGTCATCCTGAGTTAGAGAGCATCGTATAAAGTGCCAATCATTATTTTTAAATAAGATTGTGCCGTTAAATATATCTTCAGCATCTGTAATCGATATAAAAAGTAGGGTGGAAATAAATATGATTGTTTTTATCATAATTTTTATTTTCATCAGACATAAAAAAACCAGCTTACGCTGGATTCTTTCTAACACCAAATTCAATAGTTGAAAATGGTGCCCGGGGCCGGACTCGAACCGGCACGCTTTGTGGGCGGGGGATTTTAAATCCCCTGTGTCTACCTATTTCACCACCCGGGCATGTGCGCAATAATAGAGGACAAGTGCGCGATTGGCAAGAGAAAAACAGAGAGTTTGCTTTATTTTCAATCAGTTCTTGTCGGTATTTATATAAATTAACCAGTTTGTGTCATGATTTGTTCATCAAACTGAGATCAGATGTTCATCTTATGTACTTAAGTTTAAAGCACTCATTGCTTAAAACTTAGAGAATTTTATGTCAGAGAAAATTTCACGCCGAGAATTAATTCAAAAAAGTCTACTCGGTTTTGGGGCTTTATCTATGCCTGTTGCTTTTACTGGTTGTAATGATGGTTCAGAAGATGAAAGTCCTCAAGTACAAGCAGATTTTCTTCATGGTGTTGCAAGTGGAGACCCCTTACAGGATAAAGTCATCTTATGGACACGGCTGACACCTGCAGACTTCGGGGTGCGCTTAAAAGTTGTGTGGGAAATTTCAACCGATAATCAGTTTAAACAAAATTTAAAGACGGGGATGGTTGAAATAAGCAAAACTGATGACTTTACAGTGAAAGTTGATGCAGCTGGTTTACAAGCAGATACAGTGTACTACTACCGTTTTAAGTTTGGTAGTAAGGTTTCACCAGTAGGGCAGACGAAAACATTACCAACATCGACCAATAAAGTAAGCTTTGCAGTATGTTCTTGCTCTAACTATCCTGCGGGTTACTTTTATGTTTATCGTGAAATGGCAAAACAAAACGTTGATGTCATTATTCATTTAGGTGACTATATTTATGAGTATGGGGCAGATGGTTATGCGACAGAGGATGCTGCAAAGCTAGGTCGTACGCTACCTGCTGACAATAATAAAGAAATTATTAAATTAGATGATTATCGCAAACGCTATGCACTTTATCGTCAGGATAAAGATTTACAAGCAGCTCATCAACGCCATCCTTTTATTGTAATTTGGGATGATCACGAGTTAGCGAACGATGCTTGGCGTGATGGTGCGGAAAACCATCAAAGTAACGAAGGGTCTTTCTCAGATCGTAAATTAGCTGCTCTACAAGCTTATTTTGAATGGATGCCGATTCGTCCAGTTTCTAGTTCTGACCATTTAAATATTTATCGCCAGTTTAACTTTGGCTCTCTTGTCCAACTCACTATGCTAGATACACGCATTATTGCGCGTGACAAGCAACTTGAATATGCGGACTATATGACTGCCTCTGGCTTAGATATTGTAAAATTTCAAGCAGATTTAACAAATCCGGCGCGTACTTTAATGGGGTATACGCAAAGAGATTGGTTAGTAGATAAATTAAAGCAATCTACAGCAACATGGAATGTGGTGGGGCAGCAAGTCTTAATGAGTAAAATGTGGATTCCAGCCGAATTGCTGGCATCTTTAGGGCAGATTACTTCAGGAGGAACTTCATCTGAAGCACTTGCTAAGATGAACGCACAAATTACTGAGTTGGTCACTTTAAAACTTCGTTTACAACAAAATGATCCAACATTAACAGCCCAAGAAAAAGCAAGGATTATGACGGTGGCACCATACAATTTAGATGCTTGGGATGGTTACTATGCTGAGCGAGAGTTTGTATACGATAAATTGGCAGAGTTTAATAAAAAGATGATTGTGCTTGCGGGAGATACACACAATGCATGGGCATCTTATTTATATAGCCAAAAAGGAAAATATGTAGGTGTTGAACTGGCGACGAGCTCTGTATCGTCTCCTGGCTTAGAAAAATATTTAAGTATTCCATTGGCACAGTTACAGCAGTTTGAGTTTGCGTTTACTACATTGATTGATGAATTGGTCTATTGTAATTTAAATCAACGCGGATACTTGCTCGTTACTCTCGATCAGGCACAAGTTCATTCAGAGTGGGTATTTTTAGATTCAATTAAGAATGCTGAATATCAAGTGGATTCAAGCAGGCAAAATGATATTGTATTGGATCTGAATTTGACGCCTTTAAAGCAAGATCAGAAGACTGCTTAAAGCATGAAAGAATAGGGGGTTGCATATGTAGCCCTTTTTTTAGATATAAAAAAACCAGCTTACGCTGGATTCTTT
>NZ_ALOW01000010.1:0-22948 GCF_000292385.1 Acinetobacter sp. GG2 | reverse complement strand
GATGGATGTGCATTATAGACCATTATTTCCCTGTTGCAATACCTTTTTAAACATTAGTGCAACAACAGTTCGCTTTTTGATCAAAAATGGTAAAAATATTCATTTTTTATATAAACATGGTTGTAAAAGCAGCAATTTATCGAGATTTTTTTCATTCTGATTCTTCTCTTGCCATCTTAAAGGCCGGCAATCGATATATTCACAATATCCACCCTCTCCCTGAAGACACTGATCATTCCAGCTTAACTGGTAGCTGAAACTTCCTATATATCCAGCGGCCAATCCAAATTTATAATCACCACGACTTTCAGCATAGAGCTCAAAAATAACTTTGCCATTTTTTTTACATTGCCAAGAGAACTCTCGAGGTAAGTACATTTCTCTTCCAAAAGGTGTTTGAACTTTTGGATAAACACGATAAATATGAAAATTAACATCTTCAGTAAAGGTTAATGGTTCTTTGCCTATTTCTTGAATATCTAAGCGTGAACACAAAACGATATTCCATTGGTTTCTTATTTGGGTCAGAGTGACTTGGGTTGTTTCATTGAGATTAATCACTTGATATGTGTAAAAACATAAAGATAGAAAGGGTAAATGTAATGCTCGAGCATGTTTAAATCGCCCTAATCCACTCACTTCATATTTTTGCCCTTTATATAAGATTTCACCTTCACAATGACAAAGAACTGTCCAATAGTCTGATATTCCCCATTGCAAAGCAGATGAGTTCAAAATATTGGAAGGAGTTTGAATAACTAGATCACAGCTCATCTCAGAATCCACTCGTTTAAGATGAATTTGAGGAATTTGCCATTCAATAAGATCAGTTTTATCAAATTGGTAGTAATTAGGATTAAGCTGACATTGTCTTCGAATTGAATAAATTTTTAAGTGATCTACACTGTGTAAACTACTACTGACCAATACTGTTGCTGTATCAATCGCAGAAGTCACAATACTGTTTGCGTTATAACAAAGGGGAATTCTAGGCTGTCCAATCAGGCTAATATAATTAAAATAACGAAGTGGCGCAGGTAAGTTAGGAAGGATTAAACCTTGATAAACAACTTTGAAAAAGCCTCTAGAAGGCTGATATACAACGCCCCCATTTGAGTTGAGGCCCAGCTGCTGCAATTGATTTATCTGATTCATCAACTTCGGCATACTGAACCTCATATAATTTATGTTCTGATAGTCTCGTTATTTTTTTTAGCTAATAGTGTGGTAACAAAGCCCGATAGAGCATAGATAATTGAAACAATCAAAATACCCATTGGGATATTATAAGTGATTGCTGCAAAAATCAGTACTACTGGCAACATAACTACAAAAGGAACACGCTTACGGTCCATTTGCTTAAATGAATAGTATTTAATGTTTGAAATCATAAGTAGTCCAACCACCACCATGATCACCGAATTAATCACTTGAATCGCAATATCACGCAAATCGAAAATGAATGGGTAATCTCGCGCAACCCATACAAGTGAAATAATAATAATTGCAGCAAGTGGACTTGCGATACCAATAAAGTAACGTTTATCAACTACTCCAATTTGAACATTAAAACGCGCTAAACGGAAAGCCGCACAAGCAGTATAAACAAAACAGCAAGCTAAACCTATACGACCCAAGTCATGCAGACTCCAGCTATACATTAGCATTGCTGGCGCTACACCAAAGGCTAACAAATCTGACAATGAGTCATATTGCTCGCCAAAAGCACTTTGCGCACCAATTGCTCTGGCAACTCGACCATCTAATCCATCTAACAATGCTGCTATAAAAATGGCATAAATTGCTTGAGTAAATTCGCCATTCATACTCGCAATGATGGAATAGAAACCAGACAATAAAGCGGCTGTAGTTATTAAGTTAGGCCAAAGATAAATACCTCGACGCTTTACTTTTTGTCCTTCCGGATTATCTTCCTCTTCAACCACTTCGAACGTAATCCCATCAAAAGAATGTTCATTATGAGTTAAATCTTGCTCTGGTTTAGGCGCATTTGTCATTATTTTCTATTCCAAACATGTGCATTGATTTAGATTAATTATTACTCACCCACTAACCAACGTACAGCGGCGTGACCACCCGTTTCTTGCATACGTAAGTGAGGGAATAACCATTGTAGGGCTTGATCGGCTTGTTCAGAGAACTGCCAAGGCGGGTTAATTACCAATAAACCACAACCATTTAGACCTACAGGAGTGTCATCTGGCCATACACAAATTTCACAAACTAACTGACGGCGAATTCCTGTTTTGAACATTTTCTTTTCAAAACGCTCAATCATCGCTCGGTCTTTAATTGGATACCAAACTGCAAAAACGCCTGTTGGCCATTTCTTATGAGCTTGTTGTAACAATTCAACTAATTGCGGAAAATCTTTACGTTCTAACTCGTATGGCGGGTCAATCATGACTAGACCGCGCTTTTCCTTCGGTGGAATTACACCAAGTAAGCCTTCATATGCATCGCGCTCGTGCAAACCTGCACGTTTGTCATGAATGTTATGACGTAATTGCTGAAAAACATCACGTTGCATTTCAAATATAGTCGCTTTATCAATTTCGCGCATACCTTGTAATGCAAACCAAGGAGAACCAGGATAACTCCCCTTACCTTCTTGAGAGCGTAGTTCTTCAACAAGTTTTAAGTATTGTTGAATTGCTTCAGGAGCTTGGCGCTTTTCCATTTCTGAAAGCTGAACAAGACGATGAATACCAGTTAGGAATTCTCCTGACTTTTGCGCAGGTGCTTGAGATAAATCATATTTTCCTGCACCTCCATGCGTATCGATATAACGATAAGGTTTATCTTTGGCATTTAAACGATTAAGAAGCTGTAGCAAAAGCACATGCTTCATAACATCTGCAAAGTTGCCCGCATGGAAATGGTGACGGTAATTCATGTTGACTTTAATTCCTCAATTCAACAAATAGTTTAACATGAAAAAAATATTCTTTCGTAAGGTTGTGATCATCTAAAATAGAGCAGCTTGATATTTTACGATCTATTCGAGGTTATATGCACTCTCACTCGCTTCCTGATTCATGGAATCTGGATCAAATTTTAGATGATTTAAATGCACATGGTTTTGCAATTATAGATCACGCTTATTCAGATCAATATCGCGCTCAGGTTGCCAATGAATGTAGTCACCATATGGATGAATTCAGAGAAGCTGGTATTCAAAACGGCGTGGTAAGCAATATTCGGAGTGACCATATTCTATGGATTAATGATCAGCTTCCGATTGCCCAACAACATATTGAAACCCTAAATTTATTATCGCAAAGTCTAAATCAAGCATTTTATTTAGGAATTAAAGAGGTAGAAGCTCATTTCGCCTGTTACCATGCAGGTGAATTTTATGCATTACACCGCGATAATCCTCAGCAAAAAAATGATCGTATTATCTCTAGTGTTTATTATTTACACCCTGAATGGCAAGAAGACTGGGGTGGACAATTAAGGTTACAAGATAAAAATGAAAATTGGCATATTGTTAAACCTGAACCTAATCGGTTAGTTGTATTTCAAAGTAACTTATTGCACGAAGTTTTAGTTTCTAAACAGCAGCGCTTATCAATTACAGCATGGCTTCGTAGTGGAAACTCAATTTGGGGTTAGATGAGTGCTCTTTAAATTTCTCAAATGACCCCGATATAAGAGCTATTGATTAAAAAGGGCGAAGGCGTATGTCTATTGAAACAAAAGCAATTGTGAGCAGAATTGGTGAAACAGACCAACTCTATTTAACGGAAAATACGCCTGAGCTTGCTTTGGAACGTGCAGATTTACGTATGCAACTCGCGATGTTAAGCCGCGTTCGCCAAGAGCAAATTCATTTTTTGCAAGAGGCGATTGTTTTGCTCGAACAAGCTCGCATTGAATATGACGAGATGCCAATGAATTTATATTTAAATTTATCATTGCATTTAGCTAAAGCGTATATGATTTATTTTGAATTAAATAAAGAAAAGCGCTTTGCACTCATTACTCAGCAAATTTTGAAACCACTATCGCATCATGAGCATGCAGATATCTATTTTTTCTTGGCTTATGCTTCGGCAGCACAAGAAAAACCAGCCCTCACTCGGCATTGGCTTACTAAATATGTATCTACAACTCAATGTGATCTTGAACTGGTTCATGAACATCCGGTATTTCATCCAGTACGCCATGAGTCATGGTACAAAGATTTATTAAAACGAAAAACGCATTAAAGTATGAATTTTAAAAGGCCTGTTGCTAATAAACAGGCCTTTTTATTTTGCTATTTTTTGACACTATCTTCATGTAACTGTTCGTTGAGTTCATCAATGACGACAATCCACTCATCATCTTTTTCCCAATGACTTTTTAAAAAATCACTTTGTCCTTTTGACCAAAAGGGTGCTTCATGTAATTTCTGTTCAGCAGGCAATTGATGCGTTTTGATGAAGTTTTCAATACTTGCCTCGTCAGCATCTAATCCCAATTGTTCAAATAAAAGTTGTAATGTCGGTTGCTGTTCAAACACTGTTATTCTCCTATAACTTCTTTTCCATAATCTAACAACTATAGGGTTTAGTTGCATATCTATGTCTATATTTTCTTGTTGTTTTTTGTGTGTAGTTATAAATTTTCAAACATAAAAAAGCACCCTACAAGAGAGTGCTTTTTAATTCATTAAAGTAATGAATTATTTTACCATGTCAGCAATTGCTGCACGTTCTTCTTCAAGCTCGTTTAGAGTGAAGTTGATACGCTCACGGCTAAATTCGTCAATTTCTAAACCTTGAACGATTTTATATTCACCGTTTTCAGTTGTTACAGGGAAACCGAACATAACGCCTTCAGGAATACCATAAGAACCATCAGATGGAATACCCATAGTTACCCACTTGCCGTTTGTACCAAGCGCCCAATCACGCATATGGTCAATTGCAGCGTTAGCAGCAGAAGCAGCAGAAGACAAACCACGCGCTTCGATAATCGCAGCACCACGTTTACCAACAGTTGGAAGGAATACATCTTTGTTCCAAGCTGGATCGTTGATCTTGTCTTTTAAGCTTTCGCCGTTTGCAGTTGCAAAACGGTAGTCAGCATACATTGTTGGAGAGTGGTTGCCCCAAACTGTTAAGTTTTCGATGTCAGCAACAGCAACACCAGCTTTTTGAGCAACTTGAGTCAACGCGCGGTTGTGGTCAAGACGTAACATAGCTGTGAAGTTTTTCGCTGGAAGATCTGGAGCAGATTTCATTGCGATATAAGCGTTAGTGTTTGCAGGGTTACCTACAACTAATACTTTAACGTTACGGCTAGCAACTTCGTTCAAAGCTTGACCTTGGCCAATGAAGATTTCACCGTTAACTTTTAACAAGTCAGCACGTTCCATACCAGGACCACGTGGACGAGAACCAACTAGTAATGCATAGTCAGCATCTTTAAATGCAACTTTAGGATCATCAGTCCCGATCATGCCAGCCAATAAAGGGAAAGCACAGTCATCAAGTTCCATCATTACGCCTTTAAGCGCTTGTTGTGCTTTTTCAACTGGAACTTCAAGCAATTGTAAAATAACTGGTTGATCTTTACCTAGCATTTCACCGCTTGCGATACGGAATAATAAGCTGTAACCAATTTGACCTGCAGCGCCAGTCACGGCAACACGAACGGGTTGCTTCATGTAATTGTCTCCAATGAGTGTCCTTAATCGGGCTAAATAGCGATTCTATCTAACCAAATCATCATAAACGGCAAAGATTGTACTCTAAAGAAGTTGCAGATGCATGTAAAAGCGACTCATTTTCACCAAAAGTCTGATAGAAAATACAAATTAATCTTTACAAATAGATTCAATGTATGGTCAGCATTTTTTTATGAAATGGTAGCTCGCTTAGTAACTACCTTTAATTGTAATTTCACTTGGACAATTCGAGACAACGTGATTTGAACACTGTTTATATTGGCCATTTACGGTGTAACAGACTTTAACTTCTGTGAGAACAACATCCGAACGAGATAACTGGCAATTAAAACGGATACCATTTTGAGGCATGCTTGGATTAAGCTTCGTAAACTGCTGACGTAGTGTAGATTGCTGCATTTCTACATTGCTAGAACTTGTTAAATTAGCAGGTATTTTTAACCGCTCGGCAAAGTTAATAATCGTACGGAAATATTGACTCGCATTCATAGGAACACAGCCACCGACACTTTTCCAAAGCTGCACGCGAGCATTATTGTCTGGCATAACACGAGCAACAACTTTAGCTTGTAATGGTGATAGTGCAGCAGAACTTTCTGTTGAACAGTCAGTTCGGGTAGTTTCTGGCATTAAGCCAGTAATTGTAAGTGAATATCCTTCCAGACATTTACGCTGCTTCTGTTTAGAAGGATCTAACGAACAGACAGCAGGCGTCATCTGTACATGCATGACATAACCTTGCACGTTAACAGGTTCCGCATGTAAAACAGAACTCATCAATCCAATACTTGCACAGATCAACCACCATGCAAGTTGTGATATTGATTGAGGTCCTAAATATCTATATTTCATTTAATTAAAACTTGGTTATGCCAATTAAAAGAATGTTCCATCATTCATCATCTAAAATTAAGGTGATGACCGCATTGGAATGACTTTCATACGCTGTATTAATGATTGAGCGCCTTGACCCAATACCACTCCATAATGTGTCGCATTCGTCATGACATGCTTAACGTAATCTCTCGTTTCAAGCAATGGAATGGTTTCCGTATACTGATCAGCCTCAATCGGTTGGTAATCTGGTTGCCAACGTCTTGCACGATTCGGACCAGCATTATAACCAGCTGTCGCTAAAACAGGGTTATTGCTTAACTGACCTTGAATCATTGATAAATAAAATGTTCCATAACGAATATTGGTATTCATTTCACTCAACGCCGCCGGATTATATGTCTCCCCCATCTGACGAGCAATCAACTTTGCTGTATCAGGCATAATTTGCATTAGGCCACCTGCCCCCACATGGGAACGTGCCGAGGTAACAAACCGACTTTCTTGACGCATTAAACCATAAGCCCAAGCTGGATCAATTCCAGCATTGTAACTATGACTTACGACATTAGTCTTATGTGGGGTGACATAACGATAGGTATCATTATGTTTATTAGTTGTACGATCCGCTGCATAAATTGCACGGTCATACCAACCCATATCATGAGCACGCTTTGCAGCAGCTAATAATAAACCATCATCATGTTGGAGATAGGCCTGACGGACTGCCCAGTTCCATTCGCGATTTGTATAAGTCGGATTGGCGTTAATGCGTCTCAGAGTAAATGCACGGTTAAAGTGAATATTTTGATCTAAACGGCGCAAATCGCTTGCAGTTGGCTCATCACTATAAGGTTGATGATTATAGCGTACACCTAAACGGTCTTTTGCAAGTAAGTTGTGATAATCATCACCACTTTCAGCGAGTTTCTTATAAATACGTTGTGCCGTATTTTTAGAATTACTATCACCACGCTGTTCTGTCGCACGAGCTAACCAATATTGCCAGCGATCTTCTTGCTTCTGTGAAACAGACATACTATCAATCGCACGAATCAAGCTTTCCCATGCGCTAAAGCGAATTGCTTGTCGTGCATAAATTTCAGCTTCTTCAGGGCTTAAAGGGTAGCCATAACTCGCATCAAAGTATTGAAGAACTTCTCGGTTAAAATTATTTTTCATGACCGTAGTTCCGCCAATATAAGCTACGGTTCGATATAGATATTTTTGTACATTCTCGGGAGTGCCTTGTGCTACTCGCTGCACATTTGCAAAAGCATTTCCCAAGTCATTATTTGCTAGACGTCCCAATGCAAAAATCAGATAAGCATAATCAGCATCATTAGTTTTTGGGGCAGTCCACAAATAGTTAAGCGGATTTGCTTGAATCTGGTTAAGCTGAGCCAAAGAAAGATTTATTCCTAAACTTTGAGCAGTAGCAAGTGCCTGTCCAGATAGACCAGAGCGTAGCTGTACCCAAAGACGTTGTTGCTTATCTTGAGTACTCATTAATGGACTAGAAATCATCATACGACCTAGCCCAACACATGATTCTGGTTGAGATTCTGTTGCCAACCAAACATCTTTATATTCAGCAAATACTAATGCATCACCACTTTTAGCTCTCACCTGCGCTAAAGCACAATTTTCGGCTGGATCAGGGTTAGTAACATAAGATAAAAGTGGTTGAGCAGATACAAAGTCAGCTTGTTTTACTTTTTCTTCTACATAGTCTGCTGCAAGCTTCTCTGCCATAGCAGATTGAGGATAGCGCTGGGCAAAACTTACAATTGATGTTGGAGATTGAAAGCCTAGATTGCTGTTTAATTTCCAGTATTCAGGATAATAACCCAATACATCATTTTGCATTGCAGCCTGATATTGATCTAACAAGGCTGTATTACCACTATTTGCGGCATTTAATGCATCATTAAATTGTTCTTCTGCTGCATAAGACAATGAACAACCAAGTAAACACACAGCCCCTAACCAGCCACGATGTGCATATTTATTTTTCATCACACGACTCTTGTTTGATGAGCTCTTTTTACTTGGTCTCATAAATGTGTTAAACCCTGACTATCCACCTTTAGGCATAGTTTAATTATTCTTCGTGCTTTCTTTTGTTGTGTTATGTAACTCTCTGATTCAACATCATTAAAATTTATGTCATTTATCTCCATAAATCATAGCTCGCTTATGGCAGTTTAATTTTATCTGTTCAGCTCAAATACTGTTATAATCTTGGGTTTGACCCGTTTTGGGTTGTTTTATTATTTAACTAGATCGATCTGTTAGGAGCCTGCATGACGGTTCAAACCTTCATTCCCAATGGTGCCAAAGCTGCCTCAGAAAACACTGTTACCCAGCCAACGCACACCACTGATGTTTCAATAAAAAAACTTTATATTGAAACTCAAGGGTGTCAGATGAATGAGTATGACAGTCACCGTATGGCAGACCTTTTAGGGGATTCTCACGGCTACGTTTTAACGTCAAATCCTAATGAAGCAGACATTCTGCTCATGAATACTTGCTCTATCCGTGAAAAAGCACAAGAGAAAGTATTCAGTGAATTAGGCCGCTGGCGCAAATTAAAAGATAAAAATCCTGATCTTGTGATTGGTGTCGGTGGATGTGTTGCGTCTCAAGAAGGTGACAACATTCAAAAACGTGCGCCTTACGTGGACATGATTTTTGGTCCTCAAACACTCCACCGCTTACCGCAAATGCTTGATCAGCATAATGCTCAAGTAGAAAAACCGAAAAAAGATAAAATCAAACTGGTTGATATTTCTTTTCCAGATATCGAAAAATTCGACTTTTTACCTGAACCACGCGTAGAAGGCTTTAAAGCATTCGTTTCTATTATGGAAGGTTGCTCTAAATATTGTTCTTTCTGTGTAGTGCCATATACACGCGGTGAGGAAGTTTCTCGTCCACTAGATGATGTACTCGCAGAAATTGCTGGTCTTGCTGAAAAAGGTGTCCGTGAAATTTCATTGCTGGGTCAAAATGTAAATGGCTACCGTGGTGAAACATTCGAAGGTGGCATTTGTACCTTCCCTGAATTGTTACGACTCGTTGCAGAAATTCCGGGTATTGGACGACTACGTTATACAACTTCACACCCACTTGAGTTCTCTGATGAGCTTATTCAGTGTTATGAAGATTTACCTCAAATGGTTTCACATTTACATTTGCCTGTACAAAGCGGATCTAACGATGTTCTACAGGCCATGAAGCGAAATCACACCATTGATGTGTATATCGATAAGATTGCCAAGTTACGTAAAATACGCCCTGACATGCATTTATCGAGCGACTTTATTATTGGATTCCCTGGTGAAACTGATGAAAATTTCGCAGAAACACTTCAGTTTATCAAAGACTTAGATTTCGATCACTCATACAGCTTCGTTTACTCAAAACGTCCTGGTACACCAGCATCAGACTTACCAGATACAACACCTGAACAGGTTAAAAAAGAACGTTTAGCTCAAGTTCAGAAAGTGATTAAACAGTCTAGTATTGAAAAAACTGACGCAATGCTTGGCAAAATTGAACGTGTTCTCGTTGAAAAAGTATCTGATCAAGACCCTAATATTTTATTAGGTACCGCAGACAATACTCGTCTAGTCACTTTTGTAGGTGATGCTTCATGGGTGGGTCGCTTTGCGGAGATCGAGATTACTGAAATTAAAACTTTAAATTTAGTTTACGGCGAGCTCTTGAATCTTGAGCCTGACGTGGCGTAATGTAGAGGTATTCTAAAGTCTACTGAAAGGTTTTCTCTTGACTGCAGCGATTCGACGTACCGTAACATTTCCTGAAGTTTCAATGGAACGTTTAAAGAGCATCTTGGGTGCCTATAATGGGCACCTTAAGCAAATTGAACAGCGTTTAGATGTCAAAATTACTCATCGTGGAGATGTTTTTCACATAGATGGTGAGATAGATGCTGTTGGGAGAGCCGAAGCACTATTGCAGCGACTCTATGAAGAGTCTGAGGTATCTCAGCAAATCAGTGCTGACTTGTTGCATTTACTCATTCAATCTTCTCAAACCGAGCGTAATTTCGAGCTGGTTGGTGAAGAGATGGATGAGCATGATGCACCAATGGATGTCTATTTCCAGACTCGAAAAGGCCGTATTAATCCGCGTGGTGCCAACCAAAAACGTTATGTACAACGTATTTTACAAAGCGATATTTCTTTTGGTGTGGGCCCTGCTGGTACAGGTAAAACTTATTTAGCAGTTGCCGCAGCCGTAGATATGCTCGAACGCAACGAAATCCAGCGGATTTTACTTGTACGTCCTGCGGTAGAAGCAGGAGAAAAGCTCGGTTTCTTACCTGGTGATCTTACTCAGAAAATTGACCCATACCTACGCCCTCTTTACGACGCTCTTTACGAAATGCTCGGCTTTGAAAAAGTTGCCAAACTAATCGAGCGTCAAGTGATTGAGGTTGCTCCTCTTGCTTATATGCGTGGTCGTACTCTTAATCATTCATTTGTAATTTTGGATGAAGCCCAAAACACAACACCTGAACAAATGAAAATGTTCTTGACCCGTTTAGGTTTTGGCTCTCGCGCAGTGATTACAGGTGATATTACCCAAGTAGATTTACCTCGAGGCCAACAATCTGGTTTGGCACACGCTCTTCGTGTACTCGAGAATATTAAAGAAATTCATATTACCCGTTTCCATTCTCGTGACGTTGTACGTCATCAACTTGTTCAAAAAATTGTTGAAGCGTATGAAGGTTGGGATGGTGAACAACAGCGTCTTAATGCTGAAGCACGTGCTGAACGTAAAGCACGCCAAGAAGCATTAGTTGCTGAAAACGATACAGCAGCAGACTTGCAACATCAGGATGCCTAGGGTCTGTTGAATATTCTAAATTGGATTGCGTTGTCGGCTAAAATTGAGCAGGCAAGGCATGAAATGATGGGAAGGGTAAACCCCTTTCCAAGTTTCATAACGTAGTCTGAGATAATTTTAGCTACAACCCTTCGGGACAAGAGTGTTTTTTGTTGCTACATCGTTGTGAACTATTCATTTAGAATAACTAAATTTCATAGTCCATGCCTTGTATCATCTAAAAACACTCGATGTCGCAACCATCTGTGAATGTTTAACAGACCCTAAGGATTCACTTTGAAAATCAGTTTAAGTTTACAACAAGACTTTCAATCACCTGAGTTAGAGCTCAAACGAGCTCAACTCAAAAAAATTATTGAGACAACTTTACGCCACGTTGGCTACAAAGAAGATTGTGAAATTGGTATTGCCTGTGTTGATCTGGAAGAAAGCCATCAACTTAACTTGCAATATCGAGAAAAAGACAAACCTACCAATGTTTTATCATTCCCAAGTGATATTCCAGAAGAAGTTTTACCAATGCTTGATGCACTACCATTAGGTGATTTGGTGATCTGTATTCCAGTGGTATTACAAGAAGCTTTGGAACAAAAGAAAACTGCTCAAAATCATTTTGCACATCTATTGGTTCATGGTGTTTTACATTTACTTGGTTATGACCATGAAACAAGCGATGAAGATGCCGAAGAAATGGAAGGCTTAGAAATTGAAATTTTAGCTAAACTCAATATTGCTAATCCTTATCAGGAATCATAAATTTCACTTTTAAACGATTCATAACAGAATCAGTTTTCTAATTTATTTTTAAAATGTGGATATCCTACAAGTTATCCACATTTTTCATTAATGTACCTCAAATTCAGCTTCAGCTGGATCAAAACGCCAAGTACGAATAATACGTAGCTCAGAAATATCTTTCATATTGCTATCAAAACGACCAAATGGCGCACCACGACGTACAGAAGCTTTTGCAGCTTCATCTAAAACTGAATGTCCTGAACTTTCAAGTAAACGAATTGCACGAATGCCCCCTTGAGCATTCAAAATCACCATAAGGCGAACTTCACCTTTTAATTGTTGTTGTTTAGCTTCTTCTGGATAATAACGATTACCGTAAAGCTCCACCTTTTCACGGAACTTATCTAAATAAGCTGCTGAAGCATCTTTCTTGGCTTGAATACCATCGACTGTTTTTATTTTTTGTTGACGACTGAAATCTTGCTGACGTTGTAAATATTGAGCTTCTAGGCTCGCGACCATTGCAGCTTTAGCTTGAAACTGGCTTTCTAATTGCTCAAGTGCTTTCTTTCTTTGACTCTCCTCAGCTTGTTTCTGCCAGCTCAACACAGTCATAAGTACTTTTTCTTCAAACTTAAGTTCTCTTTGTTGCTGTACTTTTTCTAAAGTTTCTAACTGGGCTTCTCCCGTTGAAGCATCAGTAGTCATAGGCGTCGGAGTATTACTAGACATCCGATGAGCCTCTCGAAAAGTTCCTGAACCTTGTTGGTCTGCTTGCGCTAAAAAATCTGCATGCTTAACAGCATCCTCAGCAGGACGAATAGATATAGCGATTTCTTTCGTGGATTGCTCTGACGGCGCAGGCATAGCAAAATGAATAAGCAGCACAAGAGTATGCAACAAGATTGCGAGTATTATTGCAACAATAAAGACTCGGTCTTGCCACCAATAAAGAAAAGGCTCTATAGGAAGACTTCTTTTTTTCAACATAATCTTAAAAGCATATAAATGCCTTTTCCCCACGGTACTGATACCGAACAAAATACAAACTGATATTCAAATATGGATAAAAGTGTGATTCACTTCAAATATGAGTTTTTATCCATTTTCATTTTGTGAAAATGTATCAATTAAATTTGTTACACTGCAATATCAAAACGTGTTTTTAACATAATAAAGAGTGTGTTGTTTCTTTAATAATTCATCTTCTGGAAGTTCTTTTATGCAAACGCTATTTTCCTCACTAGTCAAACGTCTTCATAAAGTCTACCGCAAAGCTGAAGCCTTCATTGAGGAAGAAAGAGATTTTACATTGTCGCAAACTTTTCTAAACGCGACATTAGAACGCTATGTTACCAATAATGTCGAATTTCTAGATGATTTGCATACAGACCTTTATCATGATTGGTTAAGACTTTATGCCACAATGCATGTCAAAGGTTTAGAGACGACTTTATCTGTCGACTTAAAACTGATTCAGATGGAATTTAATAAAGAACAGCAACTAATAGTTTTTGAACAGATTAGTAATACACAAATAGTAGAAGCTAAATATAAAAATTTCTGGCAAAAAATTGCTGTAAAAGCTGCTATTTTTTACTATCACAAAATTCTAAAAAAAGATCCTTTGGGCATGATTTTGGAACGTTTTAACGTAGCCCAAGAAAAAGATGATCTTATCTTCCTAGACCTGAACCGTTGGTTCGGTAAGAAAGCCAGTATTATTGAAACATTAGGCAAAGTTCATATTAACTATGCGCGGGTTCGTGAAGCAGAATTGGTCGTCTTTGGTAATGTGAACCTTGCAGCTTTACTTTTCAAAGATCAAGATGACGATTTTGAAGATGAACTAGAAGACTCTGAGATTACGCCAATACAGCAAAAAGATGCATAACAACTGTATGAGCTAAAGAAATTTGCTGCTAAAAAACACAAAGAGATTACATATTTAGCATAAATCCTGATTTTTTCTCCATGATCAACAGGCATAATATGCAAAAGTCATAGATGCATCAGCACTGACCTTTCAGTCTGTACAAGGATATTTACTTATGGCAACAAAATTTCTGAAATCATTCAGCATCGCAACTGGTATTTCGACAACTTTGCTTATTGCAAGTTTCTCTAGCCATGCACTTGCCATGAGCCCATTTCAGGCAAATTATCAGTTTACCTATAATAATAAAGGCATGGGTTCAGCAACACGCGCACTTAGTCAACAAGGAAATAACTGGACTTATCTATTCACTGCAAAAGCAGGTGGAATCGCTTCTGCGAGTGAAACCAGTAAATTTAGTTTTGCTAATGGTAAAATCGGTTCACAAAGCTTTAGCCGTACCAGTAAAATTTTAATTCATAACAACACTATGAATATTAATTTTAACCCTAATAATAAGACAATTAGCACTAAGAAAGATGATAAAGCACGCTCATTTGCTTGGCAGCCAGGCGTACTTGACGAGCTAAATGCTGAATTACAAGTCCGTGAAGATTTAAAAAATGGTTCACTTAAATCTTCTTACCCTCTTGCAGATGCAAAAGAAGTCGAAAACCGCCGTTTTGTAAAACAAGGCAACGAAAAAGTTAAAACTTCTTACGGCACCTTTGATACGGTAAAAGTAGTTTTAGAACATGGCAGACCAGATCGCAGTACAATTTTCTGGTTAGCACCTAAATTAGACTACTTACCAGTTAAAGTAAGTCATATTGATGGCAAAACATCTTATGGTTTGTTATTAACAAGTTATAGCGGTAAAACGAATTAAAGCTTGCATTTTTTCGGATGCTTTTTAAAATACGCATTTGCTTTAAAAGCATCCGTCTAGAGGATTCTCCCGTGCAAGCACTAGAACAGAAAATCTTAACAGAAGGTATCGTTCTATCTGATCAAGTGTTGAAAGTCGACGCTTTCTTAAATCACCAAATTGACCCTGTCCTCATGCAGCAGATTGGTAAAGAATTTGCCGCTCGCTTCAAAGATGCAGGGATTACCAAGATTATTACCATTGAAGCTTCAGGTATTGCGCCAGCAATCATGGCAGGTTTAGAACTTGGTGTACCTGTGATTTTTGCTCGTAAATATCAATCGCTCACTTTAAAAGACGATTTATATCGCGCCAAAGTATTTAGTTTTACTAAACAAACTGAAAGTACCATTGCTATTTCAAACAAGCACATCAACTCAAGCGATAAAGCTTTGGTCATTGATGACTTTTTAGCAAATGGTCAAGCTGCACTTGGTTTGATTGACTTAATTCATCAAGCAAATGCAGAAGTTGTAGGTGTTGGTATTGTGATTGAAAAATCATTCCAACCTGGCCGTGATTTATTGCTTGAAAAAGGTTACCGCGTTGAATCATTAGCGCGAGTTAAATCACTTACTGATGGCACAGTAACTTTTGTTAAAGAATAAAATTGTTTTAATAAAAAAGAGCGGATTTCCGCTCTTTTTTATTACTATAAAAATTAAGAATGAAGTTTTTTTACGATTTCACCTAAACGCTTACCTTGCGCTTCACATAAAACCTTTTCATCTTGACTTAAACCTTGGTCATGACGTGGACCACTCACATGGCTAGCACCATAAGGCGTTCCGCCTGTTTTCGTATTTGATAAGGCGGGAATAGAATTTGGTAAACCTAAAATCATCATGCCATGATGAAATAACGGCGGTAACATTGTTAATAAAGTACTTTCTTGCCCACCGTGCATTGAACCAGAAGAAGTAAAAACGCAAGCAGGTTTATTATGTAATGCACCATTGAGCCAGAGACTTGTCGTTTGGTCCCAGAAATATTTCATTTCACTCCCCATATTACCAAAGCGAGTTGGAGACCCTAGTGCCAAGCCAGCACAATTAGCTAAATCCTCTAAAGTACAATAAATATCGCCGTCTTCAGGAATGCTCGGTTCAGCCTCTGTTACAACTGTTGCAATATTAGGTACTGTTCTTATTTTTACAGCAACCCCAGCAGACTCAACACCATTTGCAATAAGATGCGCCATTTCTTTAGTAGAACCATATTTACTGTAATAAAGCACAAGAATGTAAGGTTGCATCGCTTTCATGAATTTTGTTAAAAAGAACACTATACGGTATTTTTTATTTTTTTGGCGAAGCCAATTCTATGAAATTTTAGAGGTGATTGATTTTTAAGGGCAACAGTAACAAATATCGGTAAAAGCTTTTTACGATGTTTTGTTACGATGATACATACGGAACTTTCAGAATACTTTTTATTCTTTAGGTTAAAGTTTACCCATATCAACGATAGTGTTCTCAAACGAAGACACTGGTGAATATCAATCACCCACATCATGATTAAAAAAATCGGGATAGATGACGCATGTTAGAACGTTTTTTGAAGAGACTTCCTTTTTATAACAAGACCTGGTTTCAATTTATTTTATTCGTGATTAAGCGTTTTGAAGCTGATCGCTGCCGAGAACAGGCTGGCGCTCTCACTTATACAACTCTTTTTGCTGTTGTGCCGATGCTAACAGTATTTTTAGTTATTATTTCTTCAATTAAAGCGTTAGAACCTGCTAGACAACAGTTACAGCACTTAATCTATAGTAACTTTTTACCTAAAAGTACGATTGCATTTGATAAGGCACTCAATGCATTTACCGAGAAATCCAGTAATTTAACTGTAATTGGTGTACTGTTCCTATTTGTCACGACAGTTTTAATGCTGACAACAATTGAAACTGCCTTCAATCGGATATGGAGAGTGAAAGAAACTCGTAGTGGCATTGTAGGTTTTATGCGCTACTGGACCATTATTTCGCTTGGCCCTATTATCTTAGGTAGTGCTTTCGTTATTTCATCAACCGTTGCATCAATGAACTTATTAAGTAATAACTTTACAGGTTATCAACTTGATGGCGCCTTTCTACTTTGGCTCATTTCTTTTGTTCTTACTGTTTTGGGATTCTTTATTTTATATTGGACCATTCCCAACCGCACGGTCCCGTTATTTTCAGCAGCAATTGCCGCCTGTTTAAGTGCTGTATTATTTGAAATACTCAAAAACTTATTTGGCTTTTTAATGTCCAACTTCACCAGTTATGAAATCATATACGGTGCATTTGCGGCAGTACCTATTTTCCTACTATGGGTTTTCTTATCTTGGAATATTGTTTTGCTTGGGGTCGAGGTGAGTTTTGCCCTTACCGCTTTCCATTCAGGTAAAGAGCAAAAAAGACATCCAGTACTCATGCTACTCGATATTTTAGAACTCTTTTATAAAAAGCAGAAACTTGGTGAAAGTGTAAGTGATAAAGAAGCATTGGGTATTTTAGGCCGCGGTGAGGTTGGCCGTTGGCCCGCTTATGTCGTCTTACTTGAAGAGCAAAATTTAGTTAAACGCACAGATAAAGATGAATATGTTTTAGTTCGCAATTTATCTCAAGTCGACTTCTGGAGCTTCTTCACTGCATTGCCTTATCCACTTCCCCTACGTCTAGATGTACTCAATGTGCATGACGATGACGAATGGATGGAAAGAATTGGCCCTGCACTAGTTGAATCAAACGACTATTTAGCTGCAAAGCTCTCTATTCCACTTTCAACGATTTTTGAAGAGAAATAATATACATGAACAACAGGGTTTAGCCTTTGTTTGGTTGGCCCTGTTTTAAGCTCATAATAATGATTCCTGATAAAACCAAAATACTTCCAGCTACAAATTTGATTTCTAATTTTTCATCTAAGAACAACACACTAAAAAGCACACCAAATAATGGCGTCAGAAAGGAAAATACGCCTAAACGTGAGGCTAAATAATTTCTTAATAGCCAAAACCAAAGTAATAAACTTGCAAAAGATACAATCAATGTTTGAAAGCTCAGACTTAAAAATGTCAATTTCGTAAGATGAATTGTGGTTTGATCTGTCGCAAAAGCGATTAAGATTAATAAAATGAAACAACCCGTGAGTTGATAAAACAAGGTTTGCGTTGCTGGGGCTTGAGCCAAAGAAGATAAGCGAACAATAATAGTGCTTAATGCCCAAGCCATTCCCGCCATAAGTGCATATAAATCACCCAATAAAACTTGCACTAATGCTGCGCCATTTAGAGTTGTAGCTGTCGGATAAAATGTAATAATAATTCCCATAAAAGCCAAAGTAATGCCTGCCCACTGCGCTCGGTTCAAGCGCTCAGTAGGAAATTTCCAATGAAGTCCCAATGCGACAAAAATTGGAGCGGTATAGAGTAAAACTACAGTATGGGAAGTTGAGGTGAGTTTTAAGGCTTGAGTTACGAAATAGAACTCTAATGAAAAAAATAAAGCAACAAGCGCACCAGCTTTACATTGTTGATAAGAAAATAGATGGATAGAACTATCACGCCACAATAAAGGCAATACTAAAAGTGCAGATAATCCAGAACGTAAAGCAATTTGCATAATCGGCGTAATATCTGCAGCCGCTATTTTTAGAACCACTTGTTGAAGTCCTAAAATCATGCATAAAAGCACCATTAAAGCCGAAGCTCTGGTATCCAGATTTTTGCGCTCGTCCATTTAATACCTTTATTTATAGCGAAAAATCAGACTATAGAACTGTCGTATTTGCATGATATAGTGAAAAACAGACAAGCTATTTGCATTTTCAGGCAATTTTCATAGATGAAAAAATCAGCTCAACGTGTGCAAGATTTTCTAGAAATTCCCGCTCACAACTCAATTCCTGATTTACTCTGGTTTCGTGTGCGAAATGCGCCAGCAGAAACGGTTTATCCTCAACATGCACATGCATGGGGTGAATTTATTTATGCTTTTAGTGGTGTACTTGAAGTTAATATTGATCAAATCAACTATTTAACGCCGCCACCTTACGGGATTTGGCTACCACCTTATACCAAACATAGCGGAATTAATCGCAATGAAGTAACCCATGCAACCTTATATATTCATGAAAGACTGTGCCAAAAGTTACCGCAGAAAGCAGGAATATTATTAACTTCACCGCTTGTACCTGCGTTGTTAGACCACTTAAGGCAATATCATCAGGATGAAACTCAAGTTGAATATTTACGTCTACTTCAGGTTCTATTAGATCAACTCATAGAAGCTGAATTGGTCGGTAGTTATTTACCAACAACACATCATCCGGCCTTAGCAAAAGTTTTAAATGATTTACACCATAACCCTGCCGATAACAGTACTTTGCAAGAACTCGCTGAACGGATAAATATGACTGAAAGAACTTTGGCTCGTTACAGTCAAAAAGAGTTAGGCATGTCTTTACATGAATGGAGACAAAGATTAAAAGTTATGAAAGCGATGACTATGCTCAATCAAGGGAAAACAATTGAAAGCATCGCTTTTGATTTAGGTTATGCCAGTGCATCAGCATTTATTTATATGTTTAAACGCTGGATGGGATTTACCCCAGACCAGTTCCGAAAGCTCTATCAATAACTTAATGTCGAGTGCAATAAAAAACCCTATTATCATTTCAATAATAGGGTTCAAAACTTAATGTCCTAAATCAAATTATGCTTTAACAAAAGTTTCCCAAACAAAATCTTGAGTAGCACCTTTCAAAGTCATTTTTAACTGATCGCCAGCATTCAATGGCCCTACACCTGCTGGCGTACCTGTCATAATGACATCGCCCGGTTCAAGTGAAAACACCTGATTTATATCAACCAATAAGTAAGCAATATTAAACATAAGCAAGGCTGTATTACCATCTTGACGTAATTCATCATTTATATGGAAAGTAAATTTAGTCTCTTCCCAATTGGTAATTTCACTCACATCGACCCAGTCCGCAAGTACACATGAACCATCAAATGCTTTTGCTCTTTCCCAAGGCTGGCCTTTATCCTTCAATTCATTTTGCATATCACGCAAAGTTAAATCTAACCCTAAAGTTACCGCACCAATAGCTTGCAATACTTTTTGCGGATCAGTTTCGCCTTTTAGTGGCTTATCAATACGTAAAACAAATTCGCATTCGAAATGGCAACTACCCCAAGATGGATTCCACGAAATACCTTCATCTAAACCAATCAAACTACTTGGCGGTTTGATAAACAATACTGGTCGTCCCGGCATTGCATTGTTCAGCTCTTTTACATGATCGGCATAACTTCTGCCCACGCAAACGATTTTTGAAGGACGTGTATTCATGAGGCTTCCTTTATATTGTTGCGACTAATAATTCCAATAACTTATTTCTTAAATGTATTTTCAAATACGGTTTGATCTGAAGCTTGAGCAAAAGCACGTTTAGGTACAATAATGACCGTCTTATTTTTTAGCTCAAGCATATAAGTCAATTTACCTATGGCAAAAGTTTGTACGTCACCATACTGTACAACTTGTTTACGACCCGCAGCATAAAGTTCAAAATAATCCTGATATAAATCGATTCCCTGCTCACTCTTACCAAATTGATAACGGACAAATTGGCGTTTAAACATCATTGGTAAAAGCCAATAGCGCATTAAACCTTGCATAATTAGGAAAAAAACACCTAAAGCAACATAGTAACGACCAACACCTGAGAAACCTAAATAAAGCCCCCAAATAATGATTGCAACACTAATAACAGGGGTTAAAAAACGGCTGAATTGCTTCTTTCCGAACGTCACCAAGCCAAACCCGTCTTGAGACTCTTCTAAATTTAAATAATAACGTAAAGATAAAGCGCTTTTTTGCTCGGTCATCACAATGTGTCAATATTGAATAAATCGAAACTATTAGAGCATATTCATCTACGCTTTAAAATGAATCAAAAGTGATTTTTTATTTTTGCTCAACTTATAAGACTTTCAGTTGTGCAAGCTGCTTACTCGTTTCATATATAGAACATAGATTCATATTTATAAGGCTTATTTCATATTCTTAAATTTATAGAATGCTTCTATTGTCTCTTTTAGTGGAATTCGTCATGTCTTTCTTTGCAAAACTATTTGGCTTAAATCAAAAATCGGCAACTCAAGAAGATGTGGCTGTTAAAGCCACTCAAGAACTAGAGCCTTCACATGCAGTTTCTTTCTTAGAACTCATTAAGAACCGCCGCTCTATTTATGCAATTGGAAATAACTTAAGCCAAACCAACGACGAAATTGAAAAATTAATTCAAGAAGCAATCAGACATAGTCCTTCTGCATTTAACTCTCAATCATCTCGCGCTGTTATTTTATTTGGAGAGTCACATCACAAGTTTTGGAATATGGTTCTAGAAGTTTTAAAAAGTATTATCCCAGCTGAAGCTGTATCTGGAACAGAACAAAAAATTCAAAGTTTTGCCGCTGGTGCAGGCACAGTTTTGTTTTATGAAGATCAGAACGTGGTTAAAGGCTTACAAGAACAGTTTGAAGCTTATGCTGATAATTTTCCAATCTGGTCTGAGCACTCAACAGCAATTGCTCAATTTGCAGTTTGGAATGTATTAGCTGAAAAAAGTATTGGCGCTTCATTGCAACACTACAACCCAATTATTGATGAGAAAATTAATACTGCTTTCAATATCCCAGCTGAATGGAAGCTAAGAGCTCAGTTAGTTTTTGGTTCTATTGAAGGAAATGCTGGAGAAAAAGCCTTTATTGATGATTCAAGCCGCTTTAAAACATTTGGCTAATCAATATTTTGTACTATCGTTTAGAGCTGGTTGCCATGAGCACCAGCTTTTTTAATAAAACTATAAAAAATAGGCACAAAAAAACCGCTATAAATAGCGGTTAATTCTTCAAGTGGTGCGCTCAGAGAGATTCGAACTCCCGACCCCTTAGTTCGTAGCCAAGTGCTCTATCCAGCTGAGCTATGAGCGCGTACTTGATGGAGGGCATTATACGCAGTTTTTCTATTTTAGAAAGACATTTTTCATCTTTTTGTCATCGAACGTCTAGTTCTTAGCCATTAGAAAATACAAAGGTATGATCTCGCTCAGGAATGTAGTCTGCTTAGCTATGAAATCGGTTTGAAATATTTTTTTTCAATTAAAGTTCTTTACGGCTACACCCCAATTTGGGCATTTTGGCCAAATGAGTAAAAATAAAAGTATAGTTTTTTAGTCAGGATTATATAAATAAAATATTTCTACCTGCCCATAAATATTTTTATTAACTAATTTATTTAGCTTTAATATTTATAAAAAATAATCAAAAAAAGAGGAAAAAATACATTGATCTTCAAACCATATATTATAAAAAAAATTATTATTTTTATGTCTAAATCAAAGTGAATATCTAATTGTCAAAACATTATAAGTATCAAATTATTTGAGTAGAAATATGCATTGACACTTTTTGAGATGTACCCAATACTAATTTTTAATTATTGAGAAGCATATCTCAATAATTGCCTAACGTAATAAATAAATACTTACTTAAAAATACATAAATACACAGGAAATAGACCATCATGTTCTTATTAAAAAATCTAGTAACTTCGATATCAAAAGTTACCCAAGACTTGGGTAATATTATATCGGTAACCCCAATTGTAAATACAGGTTCCTCTGTTAACGTAAACGTTTCTGATATAAATATTGCTACTGGAAATGTTTCAACATCAGGCTTACTTTCTAATGTTGTTTCAACTGTAACCAATACCGTTTCTCACACAACAGGCTTAGTTTCTGGTGTAGTCGGTACCGTAACAGGTGCTGTTGGTGGTGTAACTGGTGGCGCTACTAGCGGCAATCCAGTCGGTGCAGTAACTGACATCCTTGGCGGTGTGACTGGCACTATCGGCGGCCTGACTGGTGGTTTAACTGGCGGCGTGACTGGTGGCAATCCAGTCGGTGCAGTAACTGATATCCTTGGCGGT
>NZ_ALOW01000009.1:0-15451 GCF_000292385.1 Acinetobacter sp. GG2 | reverse complement strand
ATGGTGCCCGGGGCCGGACTCGAACCGGCACGCTTTGTGGGCGGGGGATTTTAAATCCCCTGTGTCTACCTATTTCACCACCCGGGCTTTACCAAATTTGGAGGCGGAGGTCGGAATCGAACCGGCGTCCACGGAGTTGCAGTCCGCTGCATGACCACTCTGCCACCCCGCCTACATTTGGTGATGCACATATTAGCAACCTTTACGAAAAAAACAATACCGTTTTGAGTGAAGATGCACATAAAAACAACATCTAGAATAAAATTAGCGAAATTATCATGTATTATTGGCACATTAAATTCATGTCTACCTTGGAGATGTGCTGTGGCATTGGTTTTAGACGGTCGTGCATTAGCAAAGCAAATTGAAGAAAATTTGTCGGTACGTGTTGAAGCTTTAAAAGCAAAAACAGGTCGTACCCCGATTTTGGCGACTATTTTGGTTGGGGATGACGGTGCATCTGCAACTTATGTACGTATGAAAGGTAATGCCTGCCGCCGCGTAGGTATGGATTCATTAAAAATCGAATTACCACAAGAAACGACAACAGAACAATTGTTAGCTGAAATTGAAAAGCTAAATGCCAATCCAGATGTTCACGGTATTCTTTTACAACATCCAGTTCCTGCACAAATTGATGAGCGTGCATGTTTTGATGCAATCTCATTAGCAAAAGATGTTGATGGCGTAACTTGCCTTGGTTTTGGCCGTATGGCAATGGGTGAAGCTGCATACGGTTCAGCAACTCCAGCTGGCATTATGACGATTCTCAAAGAAAACAATATCGAAATTGCGGGCAAACATGCAGTTGTAGTTGGTCGTTCAGCAATTTTAGGTAAACCAATGGCAATGATGTTGTTACAAGCAAATGCAACAGTAACGATTTGCCATTCACGTACACAAAACTTACCTGAGCTTGTAAAACAAGCTGACATTATTGTTGGTGCTGTAGGTAAAGCTGAACTTATTCAAAAAGACTGGATTAAACAAGGTGCAGTTGTTGTAGATGCTGGTTTCCATCCGCGTGATGGCGGCGGTGTTGGCGATATTCAATTACAAGGTATTGAAGAAATTGCTTCTGCTTATACACCAGTACCGGGTGGTGTTGGTCCAATGACAATCACAACTTTGATTCGTCAAACTGTAGAAGCTGCTGAAAAAGCTTTAGGTTAATTTAATTAACACTAGGCTATTATTGATACGCGTAACCGTCATCCGCAATTGTTTGAGGCAGAAATACATTAAAAAATTAATGTTTCTGCGATGCTTTCGGTTCTAGAGAGTATCTGCCGAGTTTTGCGGGTGACAATGGTTTTGCCTACTTTTCCCGAAAGAAAAGTAGGTCTAACCAAGGTTAAGGTAAAAATTCAAATCATAATGGAATGACTCTGTTATGCTTGTTATAAAAATGAATTAAAAGAAATCTGATGAGCTGCACCTTTCAATTGACCAAAGCCCCTGAACATTTACTTCAAGCCTTACATGAAGTGATTCCTCACTGTGAATTAATGGCACAACAGTTGCCTGAAACCCCAATTTCTTTATGGTTAATTCCACCAGTTTTCCCGACTGATCGTTTAGATGATGAAGTTATTCGCCGTATTTGGAATGACACGCCGTATTGGATTTTCTGTTGGGCATCAGGTTTGGCAATGGCTCAGTGGATACTTGCAGAGCCGCACCATGTTAAAGATAAAGTGGTGTTAGATTTCGGAGCAGGTTCTGGTGTAGTCGCTATTGCTGCAAAAATGGCAGGAGCAAAACGAGTAATCTGCTGTGACATTGATCAGGTTAGTCTAAATGCTTGCCGTGAAAATGCTTTACTTAATGATGTAGAACTCGAATATCTGGATGATTTATATAAAACTGAACAAGTTGATGTTCTCTTGGCTGCCGATGTTTTATATGACCAATGTAATCGTTTCTTTTTAGATGAGTTTTTAAAGTTTGCACCAGAAGTTTGGGTGGCAGATAGCCGAGTTAAAAATTTTAGTCATCCAAAATATGAAAAAATTGAAGAAAGAAGTGCTACTACGTGGCCGGATCTGGATGAAGCAAGAGAATTTAGAAATGTAAGTTTTTATAAGACGCTGTAAAAGAACAGCGTCTTTTTTTTATTTTATGAACAAGTATAACGAACCACTTTTAATGTACTTGGACGAGCTTCAAGTGCTTGGCGAGTCGCATAATCTTCACCATTATTTAAACTTGGTGTGTTTGATAAACCGAAAGAAGCACGAGTTTCACCAAGTTTAATTCCATACTGCTCATCTTTAGCTGGGTTTGGAATTTCATTGACACTTAAAATTGATAATTTATAAACTTTCTGGGCACCTAACACATTTTGGCAAGCACGTTGTAATTTACGCTCATCAAGTTGCTGGTTACTACGACCAGCTAAAGTATAAGCTAAAGTCGCTGAAGTTTTAGTTTGGTTTTCAATCTGATAGCCAGTTGAACCATTATATTGTCGAGGTGTAGTCTGACAAGCAGTTAAAATAAACATACTACTTAATGCTAAACATAAAATACTTTTGTTCATCAGTATCGTCCTTATTTTCTTATATGAAGTATCTCATAAAATAGAAGGGTTGTTTGTGCTTATTCGCTTGGTTAGAGCCAATATTAACTGATGATATTGGCTCTAATTGTAAAATATTAATGCTCTTTAATTTTTGAATGATGCTTAGTGTCTTTCATAAAAATATAAATGAGTAATGAAATGAAAATCATGACACTGACATAAATAAAGTACCAAGACTCATGTCCAGCCTCTTTGAAACTTAATGCGAAAAACTCTGCTGTGCCACCAAACAAAGTATTGGCAATCGCGTAGGGTAAAGCTACTCCTAAAGCGCGAATATGAGCAGGAAAAAGTTCGGCCTTCACTACAGCATTAATTGAAGTGTATCCAGTCACCATTACTAGACCTCCAAAACATAACCAAAATGCTGTCCAGTAGTTATGCGTGTTTGCCAGTGCATCAAATAAAATGTATGTGAATAAAACACCTGTTATTCCGAAGAAAATCATAAGAGGTTTTCGACCAATTCGGTCTGATAAAGCACCCGCTACAGGTTGTAGACACATGAAAATAAATAACGCTAAAGTTGTAATTTGAGTAGCTTCTGGTTTAGAAAAACCAGAAGTATTCACTAAATATTTCTGTAAATAGGTCGTGTAAGTATAAAAAGCTAAAGTACCACCAGCAGTTAAGAATAATACGGTGAACGCTTCTTTAGGGTAGTGTTTAAATAAAGCAAACATGCCCGATTGTGGTTGGTCTTTTTCAGCTTGAGCATTTTTAAAAGATTGTGTTTCTAGTAAGCCACGACGAATACGGAACACAACAATCGCAAGTAAAGCGCCAATAAAGAATGGAATACGCCATCCCCAGTCATGTAATTGCTGCTCTGTAAGTACCATTTGTAAAATGAGAAGTACACACAAGGCAGTGAGCTGTCCAGCAATTAAAGTGACATATTGAAAGCTTGAGAAAAAACCACGTCGGTCTTTTTCTGCCATCTCACTTAAATAAGTAGCACTTGCACCATATTCACCGCCTACACTTAGACCTTGTATTAAACGTGCAACAACCAGAAGTAATGGGGCAAATACACCAATGCTTTCATAAGATGGTGTAACTGCAATAAGTAGAGAGCCAACACACATTAAAGTAACAGAAAGTGTAAGACCCGCCTTACGTCCTTTACGGTCTGAATAAATCCCCATAATCCATGCGCCGATGGGACGCATAAGGAAACCTACTGCAAAAATTGCAGCTGCTTGTAGGAGTTGAGCTGTTTGACTTCCTTTTGGGAAAAAGGCATGAGCAAAATAGAGCGTAAATGCGGCATATACATACCAGTCGTACCATTCGACAAGGTTACCGGCAGAACCGCCCAAAATTGATTTTAGACGAGTTTTTGTATCTAAATTAGAATGTGGAGGTGTTGCGGTAGAAGGTTGATCAACCATGATTCGCTCCATGTTTTGCTTGGGTTGAATGCTAAAAAAGAGAAGATTTATTCTGATTTTTCATATTATCTAGAAGAGTATTTCACTTTATTTTTTTTATGTCTGTAAAACAATGTTTATTATTTAAGCGAAGGAATAAGTTGAATATTTATGTGATTTCAAATCAGTCGACCAACTGGTTTTTATGATCTTATCTGAAACTTTGGGCTGTTATTTTTTCCCAATCAGTAAAAACTGATAAAGAATGAGCAATGTTTGGAAGAACAAAACCTATATCCCTTAAAAATAATGATATATTCCAAAGAAAATTTTAAATAAATACAGTTGGACATAATGTCTTAGCATTGTGGACTAGATGTGTGTAGATAATGAAAGGGACATTCAGATGTCAAATTGCCCAAAAAAATATATTGTTGCTTTTGATCAGGGAACAACAAGCTCAAGAGCAATTGTTTTAGACCATGATGCAAACGTTGTCAGTATTGCTCAAAAAGAATTTACTCAAATATATCCTCAACCGGGTTGGGTTGAGCATGACCCTATGGAAATTTGGGCAACACAAAGTGCGGTATGGGTAGAGGCATTGGCTCAAGCCGGTATTAAGAGTGAACAAGTTGCGGCAATTGGCATTACAAACCAGCGCGAAACCACAGTTGTTTGGGATAAAAAAACAGGCAAGCCGATTTACAATGCGATTGTTTGGCAAAGCCGACAGACGACTGAAATTTGTAATCAATTGCATAAAGCAGGTTGGCAAGAATATATCCGTAAAACAACGGGTTTAGTCATTGATCCTTATTTTTCAGCGACAAAAATTAAATGGATTTTAGACCACGTTGAAGGAAGCCGTGAACGTGCTAAGCGAGGAGAGTTGTTGTTTGGTACGGTGGATACATGGTTAATCTGGAAATTAACTAATGGCGGTGTTCACGTCACTGATTTTACCAATGCTTCACGAACTATGCTGTTTGATATTGAAAAGCTTGAATGGGATGAAAAGCTTTTACAGGCCTTAGATATCCCTAAAGCAATGTTACCTGAGGTACGAAGTTCATCTGAGGTTTATGGATATACACATACCATTAGTGGGCAAGAAGTCGGTATTCCAATTGCGGGAATTGCAGGTGATCAACAAGCTGCGCTTTTTGGTCAAATGTGTGTTGAGGCAGGGCAGGCTAAAAATACTTACGGTACTGGCTGCTTTTTACTCATGAACACGGGTAAAAAAATTGTCCGTTCAGAGCATGGATTACTCACAACTATTGCATGTGGTGCGAGCGGTGAGGTGAACTATGCTTTAGAGGGTGCCGTATTTAATGGTGGCTCTTGTGTACAGTGGTTACGTGATGAATTAAAGGTCATTAAGAACGCTAAAGACTCTGAGCTTTATGCAACACGGGTAAAAGACAGTAATGGTGTATATGTGGTTCCTGCTTTTACCGGATTAGGTGCACCGTATTGGGACCCAACAGCGCGTGGGGCAATTTTTGGTCTGACACGTGGAGCCAGTATTGAACATATTATTCGTGCAACTTTAGAGTCCATTGCTTACCAGACAAGAGATGTACTTGATGCCATGCAGCAAGATGCCGAAGAAGAGCTTCGTACTCTCCGTGTTGATGGTGGAGTAACGGAAAATAATTTCTTGATGCAATTCCAAGCCGATATTTTAGCGACACCAGTAGAACGCCCAATAATGAAGGAAACAACTGCTTTGGGTGCAGCTTTCCTTGCAGGTTTGGCGACGGGTTTTTGGCAGGATCTTCATGAGTTAAGAAATAAATCTGCCATAGAAAAGGTATTTGAGCCAAAAATGTCTGCTGAACAATCTGAGCTGATTTATAAAGGTTGGCTTAAGGCGGTTAAGCGTAGTCAAAATTGGGCTGAGGATTGATTTTTTCTTAAATTAATTAAATTGTAGAGTAATCAATTAATGGCTAAAGGTTTGCTAATTCAAATTTGATTATTCTACTTTTTAGATTGTTGTTTCATCAATTTGATGTTTTAATTTTTATAAGATCAACAATAAAAAGAATATGAGAAATGACAATACAATCTAATGATTATTCAAAAGTATATGATATTGCCGTAATTGGTGGCGGTATTAATGGCGTCGGTATTGCTAATGATGCAGTAGGCCGTGGATTATCCGTATTTTTATGTGAAAAGGATGATTTAGCCAGTCATACCTCATCTGCTAGCAGTAAATTAATTCATGGTGGTCTACGTTATTTAGAACATAAAGAGTTCAGGTTGGTCAGAGAAGCATTAGCAGAGCGAGAAGTGTTGTTGGCTAAAGCGCCACATATTATTGCACCAATGCGTTTTATTATGCCGCATCGGCCACATTTACGTCCTGCTTGGCTAATTCGAGCGGGTCTATTCTTTTATGATCATTTGGGAAAACGAGAAAAATTATTAGGTTCAAATCTGATTTATTTCAAAGAAGATAGTCCCTTGAAACCAGCTATAACGAGTGGGTTTGAATATTCTGACTGTACTGTAGATGACGCACGTCTTGTTGTATTAAATGCGCTACAAGCTAAAGAGCAGGGTGCCAAAGTCGTGACACGAACACGATGTGTGAAGGCTTATCTAGAACAAGAACTGTGGCATTTGGAACTACAAAGTGGAGCTGAGTCTTATCAAATACGAGCAAAAGCTTTAGTAAATGCAGCAGGTCCTTGGGTCGAAGAAATCATTAGTGAAAACCTAAATTTAAGATCGCCTTATCAAGTCCGATTGATTCAAGGAAGTCATATTGTTGTGCCAAAGCTATATGATTGTCATAAAGCCTTTATTATGCAAAATGAAGACCGACGCATCGTTTTTGCAATTCCATATTTAGAAAAATATACCCTCATTGGTACAACAGATCAGGAATATACAGGTGATCCACAAAAGGTAGAGATTACCGATGTAGAAATAGATTATCTTTTGACGGTCACAAATTCACATTTTAAAAAACAGTTAACGCGAGCAGATATTGTAAGTCAGTACTCAGGTGTACGTGCTTTATGTGATGATGAGTCTGATAACCCTTCGGCAATTACCCGTGACTATACTTTGGCACTACAAGCAGAAAATACTAACGCACCATTGTTATCGGTATTTGGCGGCAAGATTACGACTTATCGAAAACTGGCTGAGGCTGCTTTAGAACATCTGTCTCCGTTCTTTAGTGAAATGGCAGAGGAGTGGACTGCCAATAAGCCATTACCAGGTGCTGAGAACTGGACCACACTAGATGATTTAATCAACCAGATTCAATTACATGTAAGTGGAGTTTCTGAATCCCTTGCCAAACGTTGGGCTCATGCATATGGCACAAGAGTTTGGAACATGCTCCATGAACGAAATGCTATGGAACAATTGGGGCAAAACTTTGGTCACGATTTATTTGAATGTGAAGTTAAATATTTATGTGAATATGAGTGGGCAAATACTGCAGAAGACATACTCTGGCGAAGATCTAAATTAGGTTTGGCATTTGATGATAAACAGATAAAAGTGTTAGAAGCTTATTTATCTGAACGTCGACTAAAAGATGATGCCGCATAATAAAAAAGGCCGCATAAAGCGGCCTTTTTTATATTCAGCAATTAGAAGCCAGTTTTCACAGCTTCAAGTAAAGCTGCTTGACGTTCTTTTAATGCTTTTGGTAAGCGCTCACCAAGTTTATTGAATAACTCAGTGTGGCTTTCAATTTCAGTAACCCACTGATCTTTATCTTGAGCTGTGATAAGGTCAAATTCTTCTTTAGAGAATTCAGTACCTTCCCAGTTCAAGTCATCGTAAGTTGGAACAAGGCCAATTGGTGTTTCAACAGCGTTTGCACGACCTTCACAACGGTCAATGATCCACTCAAGAACACGCATGTTTTGACCGAAACCAGGCCATACGAAGTTGCCTTCAGCATCACGACGGAACCAGTTTACATTGAAGATTTTTGGTAATTTATTACCAGCAGCTTCAGCTTTTGTACTTACTTTTTGACCAAGGCTTAACCAGTGATCGAAGTAGTCAGCCATGTTATAGCCAGCAAATGGAAGCATCGCGAATGGGTCACGACGAACGATACCTTGTTGACCAACAGCAGCAGCTGTAGTTTCAGAACCCATAGTTGCAGCTTTATAAACGCCGTCAACCCAGTCAAAAGCTTCAGAAACTAAAGGAACAGTATCTGCACGACGACCACCGAAGATGAATGCAGAAATTGGAACACCTGCTGGGTTTTCCCAATCAGCATCGATAGATGGACATTGACCAGCTGCAACAGTGAAACGAGCATTTGGATGTGCTGCTTTTTCGCCGTTTACGTGAGGTTGACCTTTCCAGTTCGTTAAGTTTGTTGGAACTTCTTTAGAAAGACCTTCCCACCATACTTGGCCATCTTCGGTTACTGCTACGTTTGTGTAGATAACATCTTTATGAAGAGTTGCCATACAGTTCGGGTTAGTCTTGGTATTTGTACCAGGCGCTACACCGAAGAAACCAGCTTCAGGGTTAATTGCATATAAGCGACCGTCTTCACCTGGTTTGATCCAAGCAATATCGTCACCTACAGTTTCGATTTTCCAACCTTCATAACCTGCTGGTGGAATTAACATCGCAAAGTTTGTTTTACCACAAGCAGATGGGAAAGCAGCAGCGATGTAGTGTTTTTCACCTTGAGGGTTAGTTACACCAAGAATAAGCATGTGTTCAGCTAACCAACCTTGTTCGCGTCCCATGACAGAAGCGATACGAAGAGCTAAACATTTTTTACCAAGTAATGCGTTACCGCCGTACCCAGAACCGAAAGACCAGATTTCACGAGTCTCTGGGTAATGAACGATATATTTCTCTGGGTTACATGGCCATGCAACGTCTTTTTGACCTTCAGCAAGTGGTGCACCTACTGTGTGTACACAAGGAACGAATTCGCCGTCTGTACCTAATACGTCATAAACTGCTTTACCCATACGTGCCATTTTGCGCATGCTAACAGCAACATAAGGAGAGTCAGTTAACTCGATACCGATATGAGCAATATGGCTACCTAAAGGACCCATAGAGAAAGGAACAACGTACATCGTACGGCCTTCCATTGAACCTTCAAATAAACCATTTAATTTTTCACGCATAACAGCTGGATCTTCCCAGTTGTTTGTCGCACCAGCATCTTCTTTATTTTGAGAGCAGATGTAAGTACGATCTTCAACACGCGCAACGTCAGATGGGTCAGAATTTGCAAGATAAGAACCAGGATGTTTTTCTTGGTTTAATTTCTGCATGGTGCCGTTAGCGATCATCAAGTCGATTAGACGTTGAGATTCTTCTTCGCTTCCGTCACACCATTCGATTTTTGCTGGTTTGGTTAAGTTTGCAATTTCTTCAACCCATGCTATAAGCTTAGGATGACGAACGAATTCTGGTGCGTTCACTGTGGTCATGGTGAGGCCTATTCAAAATGTGTACAACGTACAAGTCTATTCATTGGGGTACAATGAAAGATCAAATAAAAAAGTGGCTGTATTAAAGCATAAAATCATAAAAAAAATAAGACTAAAGACTAACAATTAGATATTTGGGTTTTTGAGTGTTTTTTAATGAAAATCATTTGGTTAGAGTTTTTTATACGGTTTATACTTTCATATTTTTATGTTGTATGTGTGTTATTTATTAAAATTATTTTATTTAAAATCAATAAATTAACTCTTAAATATTTTTTGAGAATTATTATTGATTAAACAAATGAAGATCATTCAAAATTTACATAAAGAGACTTTTAATAGGTGATTTTATATACAAAATAGAATAAACATCCCTATTTACGATAAGAAAATGCGGCCCTTAAAACCTCTTTCAATCATCTACAATGAAAAATCAGGATTTCATGCTTCAAAGCATGAAGATGTTTATGAGCAACTGATGACCGCGTTAACAGAACATGATTTTGAGATACAAGTTTTTGAATTAAATGAAGATACATCGTTTGATGATTTGATGAATAATGTGATCCATCGGCATTCACAAAATGAAAATAGAGGGGTAGTGGTTGCAGCTGGTGGGGATGGTACTTTAAATGCTGTTGCATCTAAACTTAAAAATACGTCTATTCCAATGGGAATTTTGCCTTTAGGGACTTTTAACTACGTTGCTAAAGTTTTAGATATTCCATTAGACCTTTTGGACGCAGTAGAAGTTATTGCCACAGGTACACCTCGATTGGTTCATATAGCAGCAATCAATGATCATATTTATTTGAATAATGCCAGTTTAGGTCTATATCCACTCTTTATTAAAAAGCGCGAACTTTACAATAAATATTTAGGAAGGCTTCCTTTACATGCTTATACCTCAGCTTTAGATGTTTTATTAAGAGAAAATAAATCCATGAAGTTGTCGATAACGGTAGATGGGAAAAAATATCCAGTTAAAGCACCTCTAATTTTTTTTGGAAATAACCAATTACAGTTGTGTGATATGAAACTCAGGATTGCAGAATGTGCAGCACAGGGAAGAGTGGCTGGAGTTGTAATTACAAAAAGTGATAAGCTGAGTTTACTGAATATGCTTTGGCAATGGGTTCAAGGTAAAGTTGAAGATGCAGAAGACGTATATAGTTTTTGTGCAGATCATGTTGTGGTGGAATGTGCAAAGAAATCGAAACTTACAGTTGCTTTAGATGGTGAAATTATAGAAATGAAACCACCTTTAAATTTCACTGTAGAAAAGAATGCTTTAAATATTATGGTGCCGAATGTTATTACATCTGTCTGATTTACACTTTGGCACAGAAAAAAAAGAGTGTTTAGAGGCGATAAGATACTTTTGTATTCAGCAACAGCCTGAAGTGATTGTTGTGAGTGGTGATATTACCCAACGTGCCAGATATGAACAATTTTTTAAATGCCGGCAGTTTTTAGATAGTCTCAATATTCCTTATCTTGTGGTGCCTGGAAATCACGATATTCCTTTGTATCATGTCTGGAACCGTTTTTTTTCTCCATTTACCCGATATCGATATTTTTTTGGTGAACTAGAGCCGACTTTAGAAACCGAACATTTCTATATTGTTGGGGTAAACAGCATACGTCGTCGTTATCACACACGTGGGCATATTTCGATTGAACAAATTCAAGATACTTATGAGCGTTTAGAGAAAGCGCCAAGAGATAAAATAAAGCTGGTGGTTTTCCATCAACCTTTTTATACACCACCTGACAATAAGCATGGAATAAAGGATTGTCCGGTTTTGGGAAAAATTGCCTTAGAAAAGTGGAGTACAACAGGATTATTTGGTATGTTGCATGGCCATCTCCATAAAACTGCTGTATATGATTTAACGCAAATTTATCATTTAGAAATAGATCATCCTATTTATGATATTCATGCGGGTACAGCAACTTCGACTCGTTTATATCATCACAATCCGAATAGCTTTAATACGGTTTCAAATGAAGGGGAAATTAATCATTATTGGTTTAATGATGATTTAAAGATTTTTAATTTATAAAAATTTTATAAGACATTTAATCTAAGAGTAGATTGATAAAATGTTATCCATTACAATTGCTCAACTTTAAATTCTATATATAGGGAATAGAAAAACATTCTAAATGTTTTATCATTTTAAAATAATATTAATTAATACATGAAATTTTTAACTATATAAAAAGTCGCTTTTTTTTAAAGCAGCTATAATAAGGGTTTAGTTTTTTATGGAAATTAATAAGACTTTATGAAAATGAGTATCTATTTTACTTAATATTTTAGAAAAACTTAATAATTATTTAAAATTTCATGGTGGAAAAATGGTACAAGTATCATTAATGGCAAATAGTGCTTCAAAAAATAATATAGTTGATATTGATATAGGCCAGACAAAAACTATTGTAGTAGATCCTAAAGAAATCGCAAAAATCGATATAAATCCAGATAAAATTGCCTCAATAACAAGAGAGGGAAATAGTGCAATTATTCATCTAAAAGATGGAACTGAAATTATTTTAGAAAACTATTTTATTAGCGAAGATCCGCAAATTCTTTTAAATGAAGGGCAGAGTTATTGGACTGCCAGTTTAGGTGAAGATGCTACTGGACAGACTACTATTAATTATTTAGAAGTAAAAGATGCACCAAAACTTATAGACTCTTCATCTTCTGTAACTCTCTGGACTGGGATGGTCAGTGCTTTAGCGGGCGCAGGAACAATTGCTCTACTGTCACGTAAAGATCCTAAAGACTCGACCCCTCCTGAGCCAGGTAATCTAATTCTCAAAAATCTTTTAGACTCAGGTGCCTCAACAACCGACCAGATCACTCAAGATAAAAACTTCACTTTAAAGATTGAGGGACAGGAAAGTGGAAGCCGAGTAAAGTATTTGGTCTCTACCGATGATGGTAAGACATGGCAGGAAACAACAGCTGAACAAAAAGATTTATCTGATGGAAGTTATCTTTATAAAGCTGTAGTAACAGACGTTGCAGGCAATGCCTCAGAAACTGCTATACAAAAGGTGGTTGTGGATACCACAGCACCGCAAGCAGGTGAACTAATTTTATCTGATTTGAGCGATACAGGTATTTCAGCAATTGACCAGATCACTCAAGATAAAAACTTCACTTTAAAGATCGAAGGGCAGGAAAGTGGAAGCCGAGTAGCATATTTAGTTTCTACTGATGATGGAAAAACCTGGCAAGAAACAACATTAGCTCAAAAAGATTTAGTAGATGGAAGTTATCTTTACAAAGCTGTAGTAACAGATCGAGCTGGCAATACCTCAGAAACCGCTGTACAAAAAGTGATTGTAGATAACTCTTTAAATATTGAATCAATTACAGTAACTGTAAAGCCGATTACTGAAGACAATACAATAAGCCTAGTTGAAAGAGATCAAGTTATTTCTATAAGACTGGACGTAGATAATCTACCAACAGATTTAAATAGTTCACTAACTTCAGTAAATACGACTTTAAACGATGTTGTTTATAACTTTCATTTTGATGAGCTAACCCAAGAATGGGTTACTGAAATTCCAGCAGAGTTTCTGTGGTCAGAAGAATCGCAAACCAATATATCAATTGATATTAGCCTTACTGATCAAGCTGGCAATACAGCGATTATTAAACAGATTCAAAATTATAATGTAGATCATACTCCGAATTCACCAACACTAGATTCACTAACTTTTAATAATATAGATGGAGCTATCATTTCGGGGAGCGCATATAAAGGAAGTAAAGTCGATATCTATAATAAAAATGGAGATTGGCTTACAAGTACAATAGCCAATGAAGAGGGTAAATTTACCTTACAAAATCTTTCAATTAGCTTAAATGATGAGGTTTATGCAGTTGCTACTTATAATGGATACAGCAGCGAAAAATCATCAATTGGACTAGTTACTGAAGTTCCAGCTCTTAGTATTTTACGAATTAGTCCAGAAGGTGTGATCACTGGTTATGCGACCGAAGGCAGTCATTTTATTGTAAAAGATCAGAATGGAAATATTCTACAAGAGTTTAACTCTATTGCATTTGAGGGCTCAGGTATTACACCTTTTAGTGTAATAGCATTAGGTGAAGTCAGACCATTTACTTTGTCCCTCGACCAACCTTTGAAGGAAGGTACTCAAATTATTATCTCTACCGATAAAGATAATGTTTCAGGCCATCCACAATATATTACCGCAGATTATACGCCCGCAGTATTTTTAGAAACTCCACAATTTGATATCAGTGGCGAAACTTTATCAGTACATGTCAATGAACCTAACAGCCTTATTCTTGTATTTTCCGGAACAGGAAATCTAATCACTAACGGTGTTACAGATGAGCAAGGTTTTGCAAGTTTACCTGTGTTCCAGTTTTTGAAAGAAGGCGAATCGGTTACCGTACAAGTAGTAGATAAAAATCAAAATACAAGTGAAGCCCTAATCGAAGTTCCAAACTTTGCTTATATTCCACATGTTGAACGTATTACACAAGAAGGCTTAATTTCTGGGTTTGCTGAAGATAATAGTACAGTAATTGTGCGTGATACTGAGGGTAATGAATTAGGAAAAGTTACAATAGGTGATGACAATAGTTGGAATGAATTTAGTCATTTTAGCTTGAGTGTAAACCGACCTTTAATTGATGGAGAGCAAATTTCCGTTCAAATTATTGATAATAAAGGTCTGATGAGCCCTGAGCAGAATATTGTTGTAGATTTGACTCCTCCGCCTGTTCCAACAGATTTAAATTTCAATGATGCTGGCGATTTAGTTTATGGTCATGCAGAACCTTTCTCTGAAATTTTGGTTAAAGATGGACAAGGAAACATTCTTAATAAATGGTTTTGGAATAACTGGACCGACGAGAGTGGAAGTTTCTCGATAGAATTAGGTATGTTTTTAACCAATGCTGAGACAGTTTATGTTACGGCTACAGATGTAAATGGAAATGTAAGTTTAGCTGCTCGGATACAGGCGCCTAACTATGCTTTTGCCCCATATATAGATAGCTTTACTTCGGACGGAGTGATAAGTGGGCAAGCTGAAAATAATAGTACTCTCATTGTTAAAGATGCCAAAGGTGAAGTCGTAGCTGAAATTAAAGTCGGTGAAGATAATGGCTGGAATGGATCAAGTTATTTTAAACTCCAACTTGATCGCCCTCTTGTTGATGGTGAGCAGCTGTTCTTATCAATTAAGGATGCTCGTGGACAAATAAGCACCGATACTGTAATTACGGCTGATACAGTTCCTCCTACACCAGCCAGTAATTTAGTTTTCTCAGAAGATGGTTCATATCTTACGGGTGTAGCAGAACTGAATACTACGATTCAGGTTTTTGATCATAATGGTCAGCCATTGAATATATGGAATAATACCGTGAACTCGGACGGTACATTTACTGTTTTATTAGGTAGCAACAATTTACATGGAGAAGCATTCACGGTCACCGTTAAAGACCAAGCCGGAAATGTGAGTGAAGCTGTTTCAATAAATGCTCCACTTGATGATATTGCACCGGATCCAATTAAAAATATTTTACTTGATGCAAACGGTCAAAACTTTACAGCACAAGCAGAAGCGAATAGTCGGATTGAAGTTTTTGATTCATTAGGTAATCAGACGGGTTGGGGTTCTACAGATAGTGCTGGTAATGTCTCAGGCTTTTTCAATCAAATCTATTTACATGGTGAAGAGCTTACTTTTGTTGTCATAGATCGAGTGGGTAACCGTAGTATCGAATTTAAGCAAAATGCTTTAATTGACACCATTGCACCAAATCCGATTGCAAATATCATCTTCAATGAAGATGGCCAAAGCTTTACAGCTCAGGCAGAAGCTGGAAGCTCTATTGAAATATTAGATCAGGCTGGAAATAAGATTACTACTAGTTATACCGATAGCTTAGGTAATGTATTTGGTTATTTCCCGCAAGTTTACTTACATGGTGAGGAACTTACTTTTGTTGTAGTTGACCGAGCGGGTAACCG
>NZ_ALOW01000008.1:0-14090 GCF_000292385.1 Acinetobacter sp. GG2 | reverse complement strand
GCCATTAAATATAGAACATGGCTGACCAATGAAATCTATAGCCATCTCAGAGTACTTAATAGGGAAGCCTCATTTCATGATGCCAAATTATTTTTATATATGATTGATGGTGCCATTATTCAGCTTTTAAGCTCAGATATTTCAAATGTGAAAGAACAGTTGTTTGATCGATTTCTAATGTCATTTATTTGAAATTAGAAGAGTGTTAAGAAATGTTAAAAATTGTTTCTAATTATAATTTAAAATATCTAAACTATTTTAAATTGAATCTTTGCATGGAAAGTAATTTGGAAGTATTTTTCAATAATAGTAGATCTATTTTTCAATTTTAAAAATATTATAAATAACAGTATGTTACGTTGTTTCTTGTTTTTAAATTGACAAATAAAATGTATAAGCTTGTTCATTGCTTATACATTTTTTAAATAGTTGATTTATTGGCTTATTTTTAAAAATTAATGCTATATAAATGAGGCTTAATATAGCAAAATTAACAAATCTTTTGATCATGCTAGGGCTGAATTATATTCAGTTGAATAGAATAAATTTTAATATTTAATTTAAATGTAAAATTAATTATTAATTAAATAGACAGATCTGTACGTGCTTTGTAAAATACCGCTAAATATAATTCAGTCCTATAAAGATGTTGAACAGTATTCATCAAGTTTTAGACAGTTTGGGCATTAGCCCACAGAAACGAGCTATTCATATTCAATTTACGTCTCCGATATTGAATGACCAAGTCTTTCTGCAAAGAATTGATGGCGTACATGCACTCAATGATGGCTTAAAAGCAGAACTTTTATGCCTATCAACCAATGCAACGATTCAACTAAAATCTTTTATTGGTGTTCAGGCCGCTGTAGATATGGTGACGGAGCGAGGTGAATTAACCCGCATTACAGGCATTATTACTCATGCTCAGCAAGGCCAGTCAGATGGAAGTTTAACTTTATATAAGCTGACCTTAGAAGATCCAACCGCATTATGGAAATATCGCCGCAATTCGCGCGTATTTATGAATAAAAGCGTGGTTGAAATATGGGAAATACTCTTTAAAGAATGGCAAGTTAAAAATCCGCTATTTGCTGCAAGTTTAAGTTTAGATTTAAGCGGTTTAACACAAACTTATGATGTTCGTCCTTTTGTTATGCAACATAACGAAAGTGATTGGGACTTCCTCACACGCTTACTTCGTAGTGAAAATATCAGTTGGCTCATTGATGAAGCTCAGCATATTGTTCCAAGTACAGATACATCTATTCAAGCTCAAAAACTTAGGTTGATTGATGCTAATAGCCAGTATCAGCCTTTAGACCGTAAAACGATTCGTTACCACCGTAGTAGTGCGGTCGAACAATACGACAGCATGACTCGCTTAACTGCCGAGCGTTCTCTTCAACCCAACGTTATGCATATACAACGTTGGCAAGCAGAAATATTAGAACAAGAAGAAGGGATTGGAAGCGTTCAAAGTAAGCATCAGCATAGCGAACAATATGACAATGCTACACTTGGCTTAGAGCAAGCTTGGAACTATGCGCCTGCATGGATTGGTGACTTAAAGGGTGAGGATGGTGTAACTAAATCTGGAAATCAACAAGTCGAACGATTAAACCAGAACCTCCACAATTACTACGAGGCACAGGCGAAACGCTTTATTGCGCAAACGACGGTCCGCGATGCCTATGTGGGTTACTATTTTGAATTAAATGAACACCCAGAAATAGACCAGCATGAAAGCTCAGATAAAAGCTTTTTGATTGTTTCTAAAAACTTCTTTAATCAAAATAATTTACCTAAAGATTTAAATGACCAAATTAATGGTCTATTGGCGCAAAGTAACTGGTCAATACGAAACCGCGAGAACAGTGATGAACGCCAAGCGAATCAACTGATTTTACAACGTCGTCATATTCCTACTACACCAGCTTATAACCCGCAAACTCATAGTCCTGCCACTCATCCACAACGTGCGAAAGTGGTGGGTCCTGAAGGTGAAGAAATCTATGTAGATGAATGGGGGCGTATTAAAGTCCGCTTCCTGTTTACCCGCAGTGATGATCATAGCCATGACGGTGGAGCAGGAACCAACAATAATGACACCGATTCTGCTTGGATTGATGTTCTAACGCCGTGGGCTGGAGAAGGTTACGGTGCGCGTTTTTTACCGCGTATTGGTGAAATTGTTGTTATTGACTTCTTTAATGGCGATATTGACCGCCCATTTGTAATGGGTCGAATTCATGAGGCCCAGCGCCATCCAACCAAATTTGATAACAAAGGTAAACTTCCTGACACTAAAAAGCTGAGCGGTATCCGTTCCAAAGAAGTGTCGGGTGGTGGTTTTGGACAACTCAGATTTGATGATACACCGGGGCAAATTAGTACCCAACTTCAAAGCAGTCATGGTGCAAGCCAGTTAAATCTGGGGAAACTGAGCCATCCTAAAGATAAAGCGGAAAGTGAAGACCGCGGAGAAGGTTTTGAACTGCGTACGGACCAATGGGGAGCTTTACGCGCGGGGCAAGGTTTATTGGTATCCACTCATAAACAGGATAATGCCAAAGGTGAACACCTTGATGCCGAAGTTGCGAAAAAGCAACTTGAGGGTAGTCAAACGAATAGTAAAGCACTGAGTGACATCGCTAAAAACCAGAAAACTGATGAAATAGAATCGATTGAGCAGTTAAAAGATTTTGCCTCACAAATTCAGCAGCAAATCGCTAAATTTGAAAAAGCTTTACTGCTTTTAAGTTCACCGGATGGTATAGCTTTGAGTACATCTGAAGATATTCATATCTCGGCTGATGCACAAATTAATCAAATTGCTGGAGACAGCATCAATATAAGTACTCAAAAGAATGTGATTGCACATGCCCAAAATAGGCTCAGTCTCTTTGCAGTGCAAAGTGGACTAAAAGCTGTAGCAGCACAAGGCAAGGTAGAAATACAAGCCCAGTCAGATGCTTTAGATGTGCTTGCTAATAAAGGTATTACCATTTCTTCGACAGAAGATCGGATTGAAATTAGTAGTCCTAAAGAAATTGTAATTACTGGTGCAAGTTCACAAATTACCTTAAATGGTTCAGGAATTTTTCCGAAAACTGGCGGGAAATTTCAGGTCAATGCTGGACAGCATGTGTTCCAAGGCGGTGCATCGGCAAGTGTTCAATCTAGTTTGCCACCACCACCAAAACGTGCACAAGGCGTTTTAGAGTTACGTCATGATTATGTACATGGAGAATTTGTCAAAGGTGCTGGCTATACAGTGACTGATTCGTTAGGAAAAGTCGTTAAAGGAAAGTTAGACGATAAAGGTTTCGCTCGTGTTTCTGGTTTGGCAACAGGTTCAGTAAAAGTTCTGTTCGATCCAGACCCGCGTAATCCTTGGGATGAGGCAAGTGATTTTAAACGCAAGGTAGAGTGGCCAAATCAAAATGATGTAGAAGGCAGCATTGGTATTGCATCTGGCAGTAAAGGGTTAACTGAAACATTGAAAAATGACTTTAAAAAGTTGAGCCAAATTGCGAGCAACGTTAAATCTGTACAGCAGAAGATTGAATCGGTTAAAAAAATCAAAGATCAAGGTGCTAAAGCATTGCTACCAATGGCGATGGAACAGGTTTTAGGAGGGAGTGATGGATCTAAGTTAAGTCAATCATTTGTTAGTCAAAATAGCTTTATGCCTTCAAGTCAGCAGAGTAATCCACTCAGAAGATTGGCTCAAGCAAGCTCTGACAAAAAAGCAATAACAGAAATCCGATCACCTTTTGAAACGTTTGTATAATTTGAGAAGAACATGTCACAAAATTCAGTGGTTGCTCCTTTAAATACTTTTAGTCCCAAAGATTTAACAGCAAAGAAATCAGCAGTTGATAAATGGTTTAGGGAATATACAAATGGTGTGGTTACAGTTGACCGATTAGAGACAATCTGTAGAAGTGTACCTGTTTTAGGAAGCGCCTTTGCTGTTGGTGATATCATTATTGATATCATAAGTATGCTCAATAAAGGTATTGATAAAGTTGAGATTTTTGATTGGTTGAATTTAGGAATCGATGTTATTGGATTGGTACCAATGGGACCGGTTGGACCTTCTGTGCGTGGTGCAGCACGGCCAGCATTATTTTATGTAAAGAATGAATCAGAACAAATTATTAAAGCACAAGCAAAAAAATTAGGTAAAAAAACATTAACTTCTCAAGAAGTAAAAAAAGCTTTAAGTACAGGGTTTAAAGACAGCGCAAGTGTATTTTTAACTACCATTATTGCTGAAAATGTAGCCGGGACTTTAGAAAACTTTGCTAAGAAAGGACAGAGTTTACTTAATCAGGTACTAAAAGAAGTTGGTAACTGGATTGTCTTATTAACAAAAACTATTGATGACGGCTTTAAGAAATTAGTCAGCGGCTCTTTAAATGGACTTCCAAACCTTAAGCGAGCGGGTCAACAGTCTTTAGGAGTTATAAAAGGAATATTTGAACTTGACGGAACTCGTATAGTAAATAATGCAAAATATGCTACCGAGAACGTTGCAAAAACTGTAGGTAAAGGGTATGTCAACCTAGCCAATTTGGCAGTCTCCGATGAAGCAAGAGCCAAAGTGTTAGCTTTAGGTGCAAAAATAAGATCTTTAGGTCAAGTTGCTCAAGGAAAAGTAAATGGTTTAAGTGACCCGAATACTTTATGGACGATTGGCTGGCTATTTAGCATTATGGGAATGGTTGCTGCAAAACATCGGCAAAAGAAGGCTCAGATTAAGGCTAAAGAAACGACAAAGGCCAATGCAACTCATCCATCGGCTGCGACTGACAAATCAAATAAACAAGCTCATTCAGAGAACAATGCCAATCAGTGTAAAAACTGTATGGGTGGAACTGGTGGTTCAATTACCTTTGCAATGGGTACCGAGTTCTTTACTCATATTGATGCACAACTTGGTGGAATAATTCAGGATAGTATTGGCCGTACCTATGCTTCAAACCTTTACCAGATGGATGATGCTATATTTGGGGCACGTTGGGTTACTCCATTTACTACAAAAATTTCTCGTAAATTTAAATATAGTCCAAAGAAAAAAGACCATAAAGACTATTTAAATGGGCTTGAATACATCGGTTTAGATGGTCGAGCAATTGATCTGCCTGACCTAAAGAAGGGTCAAAGTATTTATGATCCGATTGAACAATACACTTATACAGTTTTATCAGATCAGCTGCATTTAATTGCCTACGGTGAAGACGAGAAACGCTATTATGAAAAATACGGTGAGGACTATCGTCTATCCTATATCGAACGTAAAAATGGTTTCAAAGTCGCTTTACGTTATGACCATGTTTCTATCGATAATAAAACAATTTTATCGGATATTTTATTTAAACAGGACGAGAGTCTGCTGGCTCATTTAGCTTTGCAATTAACTCCTCAAGGTTTGGTTTCCGATATTTGGACCATCAAAAATGGCCAATTAGATCGTGTGTTGGCAAGTTATGACTATGATCAACAAGGTGACTTGATCCAGGCAACAAATGAGTTTGCAGCTTCTTATTATTATCAATATACCCATCACTTAATTACACGTTATACAGATCTTACACATCGTGGGATGAACCTAAAATGGGATGGTATTTTACCTACTTCAAAAGCCATTGAAGAATGGGCCGACAATGCTAGTCGTGCTTCAAAGCTGGAGTGGGATAAAAATATCCGAAAAACGACAGTGTTAGATGTTGAAGGGAATAGCACTGAACATTACTACGATATAGATGGCTACACTTACCGTATTGTTTATCCTGATAATTTTGAAGAGTGGTTCTTTCGAGATGATGCGAAAAATATAACGCTCCATATTGCTAAAGACGGTTCGAAAACTTCTTACACTTATGATGAGCGCGGTAATGTCTTGACTACAACTCAAGATGATGGTGCGACAAGTTATTTTGAATATGATGAAGAAAATCAACTCACTGGTATGGTTGATGCCGAACAGGGACGTTGGTTTAAGCAATATGATGGTTCTGGAAACCTGATTAAAGAAATTGATCCACTTAAGCATGAAACTGCTTATGCTTACAATGCTATGGGCTTAGTCACTTCCATTACAGATGCTAAAGGTGGAAGTAAGTCACTCAAATATGATGATCAAGGGAATTTAATTAGTTATACAGATTGCTCAGGTAAAGAGACCAAGTGGCAATATGATGAGCGTGGTCGTGTAATCAGCATTGAAAATGCATTAAACCAAAAAGTTGAGTATTTTTATACTGAATTTACCTTAGAAAATCGAGAACCAATTATAAAGGGTTTACCCCTGAATGCTTTTGGTCAACTTGAAAAGATCAAACATGCTGATGGAGCAGAAGAACACTTCATTCATGATGCCGAAGGGCGTTTACTGGCACATTTAGATCCTAAACAGAACATCACTCGCTATGAATATGATGAGGCGGGTTTAATTCTGTCTCGTACAGATGCTTTAAACCACAAATTAAAATATAAATGGGATCGATTAGGACGTCTCACCCGACTCATTAATGAAAATGGTGCCAGTTACCAATTCTTCTATGATGTCGCAAGCCGACTCGTTAAAGAAATTGACTTTGATGGTAAGGAAACGGTTTACCATTACGATGAAAAGTCAGGTCAACTTGCAACCAGTATTGAAGTTGCATCTGCTTATGGACAAGACCTAAAAGACCGAGCTGCACCGAAAGACCGAATTCAACAATTTATCTTTGACAGTATGGGACGTTTAGAACAGCGTACTGCGGGTTATGGTCACTATGGTTTAGAACTCGAAGAAAAACAGACTGAAGAATTTGCCTATGATTATATGGGGCGAATCATTCAAGCTAAGAATGCTCAAAGCAATTTACAATGGTTTTATGATGCAGCTGGCAATTTAGTACGGGAACACCAGCAAGATTATAAAATCAATAAAACCGCGGTTTGGAAACACCAATATGACGAAATTAATGATCGAATCAAAACAACTCGTCCAGACGGGCAGGTTATTGACTGGTTGACCTATGGTAGCGGTCATGTACAAAGTTTAATAGTGAATGGTCAAGACCTTGTTAGCTTTGAGCGTGATGATTTACACCGAGAAATTGCACGTTACTATGCCAACGGAGTGAGTCAAGAACAGCAATATGACTTGGCAGGTCGTTTGAAAAGCCAAATGATGCTGAGTGAACATGAAAATGGCTATCAAAACCAATATAAGCCGCACAGCAATGCATTAGAGCAGACTAGTCAACTGGTACAGCGACTTTATCAATATGACAAAACAGGCGAGCTAACGGCCATTCGAGATACACGTCGTGGCAATATTGCCTATAAGTACGATCCTGTAGGGCGTTTACTTGAAGCGAGCAGTAAACTTGGAAAAGAAACGTTTAACTTTGACCCCGCCAGTAACATTTTAGATTCATATCATAGTCACAAGGCTCAAAGCTATTCACAAACTACGGAAGAAAAAGACTATGGTTATAACCGTTTAGTTAATAACGTAGTTAAAGAATATTTAGATCAACAATACCAATATGATGCTTATGGACAACTCGTAATACAAAAAACGAGCCAAGGTGATTTAAACCTTGAATGGGATGTCTATGGCCGTATGGTGAAGAGCCGTAATAGCCAATATACGGCAGAGTATCGTTATGATGCATTAGGTCGACGTATTCAAAAACGGAGTAAGCATCACCATACAGGTCAAGAACAGAACATCATTTATGGATGGGATGGTGATACGCTTGCTTATGAGTCTACAGAGGAACTGACCAAGCATTATATCTATGAAAAAGACAGTTTTGTACCGATGCTACAAGCTGTTTATTTAAGTCCAATAGAATTGCACCAAACTCCAGATTGGTCAGATCGACCTTATCACATACACCGTGACCCGCTTTGGAAGACTGACAAACAGGGTAAAGAGTTTGATGATGTATGGTTCTATCACTGCGACCATTTAGGCACACCGCAAGAAATGACTGACCATACAGGTGCAATTATTTGGAAAGCCGAATATAAAGCATGGGGCGAGTGTAAAACAGAGAAAGCTAAGTCGAATTTCTTCGAAAATAGCGAAATTATTTCAAATAATATCCGTTTCCAAGGACAGTATTTTGATGAAGAGACAGGATTACATTACAATCGTTATCGATATTATTCCCCATATGTAGGTAGGTTTGTCAGTAAAGACCCGATTGGATTGTTGGGTGGTAATAATGTTTATGTATATGCTAAGAACCCGATTACATGGATAGATAGTAAGGGATTATGTAGTACCACCTTAAACAGAAATTTAGGAGGAGTAAAAGGTGATCATTTACAAGCTCATCATATTATTCCTGAAGAAATTTGGGCCAAGCGCAAAGATTTTTTAGATGATATTGGTATTGGCGGAAATAGAGATAAAGCAGAAAATGGCGTTTTAATGCCTGACAGTGAAGCTAAGGCAAAACAAATGAAGCGCCAATTATATCATTGTGGGTCACATCCAATTTATTCTGCAGGTATTAATCAAAAGTTAGGACAAATACAGAGAGAATTTGAAAGTAAGAAAATAACCGCTTCTCAAGCTAGAGATAAAGTGGCAAATTTACAGTCAAGTATGAGACTTGTTTTAATAACACCTGGTACAAAACCAATCAGATTAAGTTAGGATTAAATAAATATGAAGTATTTTGTTTTAAGTGCGACGCAAAGTAGTCTTTGTCCAATTTCACTTGTGGATGATGCTGTTCTATATATGAATAAAGAGCAAGCTAGCCAAAATATCGAATGTGGTTCTTTACCGTGGTATAGTTATAAAACTAGTAAAAACTGTGATTTACCTATCGAAGGTGTACTTATCTTAAAAAGTAAAAAAATAGAAATAAGTATTAGAAATATAAATGAAAATATATATGTTGTTGATGAAATTTTTAAAAATATTTTTGGAAAATATATTAATTCTGATTTTATAAGGGTTGAAGTGTTGAGTGAGAGTTTGGAAAAAATAAATAACAAAAAATATTATATTTTTAGATTTAATAAAATTTTTGATTTTAAAAATGTCTTAGATTTAAATAAGTCAACTTATAGATTGGATAATGATTTTTTAGTTTTAGAAAAGGCAGAGTTTTTAAGTGATTTAGATATTGATATATTGAAAATTGATAATATGGATTCTGCCCAAGATACTTTTTTTATCAGTGAGTTAGTTAAAAAAGAAATTGAAAAAAATAAATATCAAGGTATAAATATTTTTGAACTTACTTTGGCTCAATGGAGAGATTCTGATGATTTCAGTTTTATGTTTTTGAGCGAAGATGAGGTGAATAAATTTGTGTGGCCAATTTAGTAGATATCTCTCTCATATGAAAAATAATATTTGTTAGATATAGAAAAATGGCGTGATCCAGATGATTTATTTAATTCTTTGTATTTGAGTGATGAAGAAATAAATGAGTTGGTTTGGCCTATAATTTAGTACTTGAACACCAGTAAGGCTATAAAATACACAGTTAAACTGTAAGTGCTATTCAAAGAATAAGTAGTACTTCTATATATTTATTTCGAAGTGCTACTTTTAAATAAGGTGTTTTTAAAGGTAGGTTTGTGAATTTTTATACAATTTATCCGTCTGAGTATATTGATAGAGATTTTTCTTTTGATTTGAAAGGGAAGCATGAAGTTATTGTTGATTATTTTAAATTTGACTTAAGTAATCAATTTTTGAAAAATCCTAGAATAAATTTAGATTATGACAATATTTTTTCTGATCAATTGAATGAAATATTGGATACGGATTTTTATTATTCATCTTCAGGAATTTTACTTTTTTCAAAAAGATTCTTTAATGAAATGAAGGAAGTTCTTGCAGACGAATGTGATTTCTATCAATGTTATGTAAGAAATCAAGAAGCAGATATTTATGCCATGTATATTAAAAGAAAAAATAATTTATTAGATGAAGATGACTTTATAAAAAATGATCTTGTAATAGATGACTTTTTTGTTGTTAGAGATACTGATAAACCTTATATCTACGTGGTGAGCAAACAATTTGTAGATGTTGTTAATAAATTTAAATTCAAAATGAATTTCTTGGAATACTAAAATTAATAATTTTTTAATAGTGAATTAATTATTTAAATTGTTAATTCACTATTAACCCGAATCCTACTTAAGCCGATAGTTACATAACTTGAATTATTGGCTTATTTCGATGGGTGAGTTGATATGCACATAATGATGTATAAATCCCCGTTAGAAATCCAGAAATACTACGTACTTTACTTGTCACTAAAAAGGTTAGCTGTTATACAAGCAGCACTTAAAAAACAATTACAGGCTGGTGGGCAGACTATCTATGGAAATCAACATCCTAATGGAACTGCTGGTGTAGAAAAAGATTGGAAAAATACAGTTAGAAATCATATGAGAGGCAAATAAATGAAAAGTTGGGATCAAGTGACTAAAGAGGCTAGTGATTTTATTTCATTCTTAGAACAAGGAAATTTCTTTAATAAACCATTTCAGATGAGTGGAGATTATAAAATCATTACTGATGCTAAGGTTGGTATCAATTATGCTACGAATGATGACTTTGATAGTTTTGATGAGTGGGAAACTGTAACGGATACGCCCAACGTATTTCCAGATGATTTTGAATGGAGTGATAAAATTAAATACAAGTTAAAACAGAATAATTATTTTGATTTTGAACAAAAAGAATTTAATGGTGTTAAAGAAAAATGGGTTTATGGGGAAGCTTGTATACTTACTGAATTAATGTATAGAGATATAGAGATTATTTTTCAGTGTTATGCGAATGATTATTTTCCTAAAATTTGGAAAGATATTCTAGAAGTATATTTAAATGATGGGTTTCCCTGTGGTTGGGATGGCCATTTGCCAGAAGGAAGGTTGGTTGTTTTTTCTAATGAATAGTATTGTGAAGTAATTCTCAAGACGTAAATAAAGCCTCATTATTAAACAAATGAGGCTTTTTATTATAATCTTCCAAAAGAAAAGCATACTAAATGTCCAAGTATTTATACTAACAGTTCGAGTACTGGTCAGAATTGGAATAAAACTTGGGGAGGAATTTTAAACCAAGTTGAAGCTATGAATTTGTCACAAGCTGAATCGAAAGAAATTTTGGAACAATGCTTGAGAGCATTAGCAAGGAAAGAGCATATTGGAAAGTACAATGCTAAAGCTGTTAAGGGTGCAAACTTTTGTCAATTACAGTAAGTTAAAAGGTATATGCAATGCTTGATAAATTAGTGAAGGTTTGTTTTAAAAAATTATTAGAGAAAGTTGATAAATGTAATGAAATAATTTATGGGGAAAAATTCCTTGTTCAGCAGAATAATTCTGTTAATGATGAACTGTTTAGAAGCTATTTAAGATGTGTTCCTGAAAATGATTTTAATATTGATCTAGGAGGAAATATAAATGATTTTTTAGGAAAATATTCGTTAGAAAATATTCAATATATGTTTGAAAATATATTTGATGGGGAAAATGCTACAGTATTCTTAACACAACATGATGTAAATGTCGTATACATAAATCATAATAGTGGCGAGATAGGAGCATGCATTTCAGGCGATGAGTTACATATCATTGCTAAAAATTTATTTGATTTTTTTTCGCAAATTAATGTTGTACAAAATTTAATTATTGACTTATATGAATCTAACCCTAGAGGTGAAAATGGAGGGTATAAGACAGGTTTCTTAGAAGAACTAAAGAAAATTCTTATAAAAGAAAATGTAGTATTGGATGTAGACTATTTTTTAGAAATTTTTTATGGTTAAGCTATAAGGGTATTCCAAAATTAAGAGTAGTAATTCTATATATTTGAAGTACTACTTTAAAATAAGATATTTAATAGGGGGATTTGTGAGCTCTTAAAAAATCTACCTGTCTAATTATATTGTTAGAGATACTGATAAAACTTATATCTACGTAGTAAGCAAAAATTTGTAGATACTATTAATAAATTTGAACTTGAAATAAATTTATTAGGATACTAAAACATTAATAGTGCTTCGTATGGTAGCGGTCATGTACAAAGTTTAATAGAGAATGGTCAAGACCTTGTTAGCTTTGAGCGTGATGATTTACACCGTGAAATCATACGTCACTATGCCAACGGAATTAGCCAAGAACAACATTACGATACGATGGGACGTTTAACCCAGCAAAATATTGTTAATGGTCATGAGTTTGGTTATCCGTCAAATGAACAAGTTAGCCAGAACAATGCAATTCAAGAAACCCAGCAGTTGATTCAACGTTTATATCAGTACGATAAAACTGGTCAATTAACAGGAATTAATGATACGCGTAGGGGGAATATCAATTATAAATATGACCCAGTTGGGCGTTTGCTTGAGGCTAGCAGTAAGTTAGGTAAAGAAACGTTTAGTTTTGACCCTGCGAGCAACATTCTAGATTCATATCATAGTCAGAAAGTTCAAAGCCATTCACAAAAGCTAGATGAAACAGGCTATGGTTATAATCGTTTGGTTAATAACGTAGTTAAAGAATATCTAGATCAACAATACCAATATGATGTTTATGGACAACTTATTTGCCAGAAATCAACCAAGGGTAATTTATATCTTGAGTGGGATGCTTGTGGACGACTAATTAAAAGTCGTAATGCTGAATATACGGCAGAGTATCGCTATGATGCATTAGGACGCCGTATTCAAAAGCGAAGTAAACATCATCATACCGGTGGTGAGCATAACATCATTTATGGATGGGATGGCAATACACTTGCTTATGAGTCGAATGAGCAAATTACCAAGCATTATATATATGAGAAAGATTCATTTGTACCACTGGCACAGGCGGTTTATGCAGAAGAAATAGAGCTTCATCAAACACCTGACTGGGCAGATAAGCCTTATAGTTTACAACGTGACCCATTATGGAAAGTAACCAAAACTGCAAAAGATTTTAAAGATTTTTGGTTCTATCATTGTGATCATTTGGGTACACCACAAGAAATGACGGATCATACTGGTGCGGTCATATGGAAAGCTGAATATAAGGCTTGGGGTGAATGTAAAGCTGAAAAAGCTAAATCTAACTTCTTTGAAGACTCTGAGATCATCAGTAATAATATCCGTTTTCAAGGACAATATTTCGACCAAGAAACAGGGCTTCATTACAACCGTTATCGTTATTATTCACCGTATGTAGGACGTTTTATTTCCAAAGACCCGATTGGATTACTGGGTGGAGATAATGTATATGCATATGCACCAAATCCAATAGTATGGGTTGATCCTCTTGGATTAACCTGTGAATTAATTGGAAATACAATTAAAAAAGAAGATGGAACTGATTTAATTAGTATTCCTCAAGATGCTAAAAGACGTAAACTCACTCCACCAGCAGGTACAACTGATGATTATGGATATGAATATAAGTGGTCAACAGATAAAGGAACAACCCAGACTGTCCGAATACATGGACCTGATGATCATGCACCAGATGGGGCAAATGCAAAGGATGGTTGGATAGTTAGGGTAATGGATGGTAAAAAAAGTATGGATGTAAATGGGAATTATCATCCACCTGGAATATTTAACTCTATTAGTCCAAGTTATGATCCAGTTAAAATTAATGATGTACATATCCCTATTAAAAAACCAACGGTATTCCCAGGAGGAAACTAATATGGAGTTTAATATTCTTGATAAATTAAAGAGTCTTAAGGAAAATTCTTTAAATACAGGATCTTTGTTTGAGGAGTTAGGTGGGATTTCAGATTTATTTTCTCCTTATTTGACTGAAAAAATATTTGAAAATGAAATTTTAACTAATATTTGGAATATTTTAATATATATATATATTCACAACCCAAATAAAGAAAATAGATTGGAAGCATTATCTGTTATGTATGATTTTTATATCTATACTGTAAATATTGGTTTTTCTGTAGATAAAAAAGAATTAAATGAACAGTATCTTAAATTGCATGGCAACCATGAGTTAGATCAAGAATCTAAGGAAATTTTAGAAGAAATTTTATTTGATATTTAATGTTAAAAGAATTATAAATTGAC
>NZ_ALOW01000007.1:0-13997 GCF_000292385.1 Acinetobacter sp. GG2 | reverse complement strand
GTCGGTGCAGTCGGTGCAGTATTTAATTTTTTATTAACGTGTGGTTCAAACTTTTGAGGCACTTTTGAATTTTGAATATTTTCTTTAGGTGCTTCTTGAACAGGTTTAGCATCTACTCGCGGCTGTACAACTTGTTTCGGTGCTTCCACTCTAATATTTGATTGCTTCTGTTCGACTTTTTTACTGGGTACAATCATTGGACGACCATCAGGACCAATGATTGTATAGAAACCATCTGCATACGATACAGAAATACTAGCTATCGCAATACATAAAGTCGAGATAGCAAATTTAGGTCGAAACATCGATTTATATTGTTTTACCATTTTGTTCTATAGCTCAAACCAAGTACTGTAACTTTAGTATTCGTTTTAACATCTAAACCTGAATAAGGATTTAATAAAATATTATCGACACCACACTTGTTCGATAATGTACTCGAACAGGCAGGAATATTGTCACGACTACGTAAAAAACCTACTGAAAGATCTAGATCTGTATCTGCATCGAAACGATAACCTAAGCCAAGACCAAATAATTGCGCATTATTGATTGGAACCATGGTATTACGTTTATCATCAGGTATCGAACTAGCTCGGGGCTCGTAACCAGCTCTCAATTTCAAACGGTCAGTTGCTGAGTATTCAATACCAATTCCCCAGCTCCACGGCGAAGTAAATTTCAATGGCAATGCCAATGAGTTATCGGTAACGTCATTAGATAAAAGCTTAGCCACTTTTAATAAAGTAATTTGGCGGTCAAATTCGAATTTAAACTTATCCCAAGCCGAATAATCTGTCCATCCTACGTCAAAGTTTACTTGCAAATCGGGTAATATTTTATACTTAATCCCCGCTTGGAAATGTGCCGGATATTCAAGATCCATTGCAACCAAACCAGACTCAACGTTAGGTACATATCCTGGTAAACCAAGAATTGCAGCTAAAATTTGCCCTGTAGCAGATGAGTTAAGACCCTTGATAAGTTCTTGAGGCGCCTTGGCATTATCAATCATGTACTTGCCTTTTAGGCGCATTTTGGCAGAACTTTGATAAACCATACCAAAGCCAAAGTCATCAGTTGGTTCCCAGAGTAAACCTAAGTTATAGCTTGGACTTAATGATTGTTCTAAAGAAACTTGTAATGCGCCCATTTTATTAAATGGATTCATGCCTTCTTGGGCATTACACATACCAAATAATAGTAAGTCTGTAATCATGTCACTATTATTTTTAAAAGGCGCACATACCACTTCATCAACCATACGCAATACACCAATCATCTCATTGGGAAAACGTAGATCAGTTTTCAGTGCGATTGCGTTGTAAGACATCCCCACAGAAGCACCAAGTGATAAATGGTCATTCACTTGATAACCAAAAGATGGTGATAAATAAGTGATTCGCTCTACGGCAACTTGCTGGCCCATATAGTTGCCAGGGTTACCATTCTCTGCACCAAACCCAGCGACCAATGGTGCATATACTGCTGTTGCATAAGTAACTTTTGAACCAGGTGGTTTATAAGCAATTCCGGCTGTAGGGGCAACTAAAGGATACCCTGGCCCGAGATCAACCATTTTTTTAAGAATCGGCACATATAGGCTTGCATATTCGACATCACCATGTACGGTCCCTTTGAAATCTGTACAAATATTAGCGGAAACTTCCGGCCCATCATTACAAACAAGAGGGTCATCTGAATAACCAAAAATGTTATAGCCAGGAGGAGCTGAAAATTCACGCTGGATATCAAAGTTAGCCAAAATCCCCTGTACATCGGTTTGTAGCCCATCAATTTTTGCTAAGGCTGCAGGGTTAAAATGAACCGCACTAATACCAGGAGGATCTGCAGTTACAGCATTCCCCATCGCTAGTGAACGAATATCAACAGCTAAGTTTTGTCCTAATTGAGCATTGGCAAAGCTAGAAAAACCGGAGATAACAATTGCCGCCGTTAGAGGACATAATTTAGGATATTTCACCTGCATATCTCCTTATTTTTGTTTTTTATTAAAACCTAAAATATCTAACGGAAACGACAGACCAAGTGAAATATCTGGTGCATCTTCAGTTAAACCAATACCAACAGTACCGTTAACAATCGTATCTGGTGAAACACGTACACCTAGAGCAAAAGATAACATTCCGCTACTTTGATCTGGTGACTTATATGATTCATCATTGTTAAATTGGAACTCAGCATTCATATTAAAACTTTGCTGATATGACATTGTTAAAGACACGTCATAGTTAAATGAGTAGGCGAAACCGAACGAGAACCCACCACTAATCCCTGGATCAAAGCTCTGAAGATATCGTGGTCCTTTAGCGCCACTACCACGCGCCTGATTAAGACCGCTTTCTTTAAAGCCATAGTTAGCCGATGCAGAAGCAAACAGAACAACTGGATCGATATATTTACGGGTACTTGCACCTACACCAACTGAGTAATAACCTTTACCTGTTGAAAGTTCATCTATACCAATTTCATAAGGACTATCACCCGTTTTGGTAGATACACTACCAAAAAGGACAAGTGGTAAACGACCCTGCTTTAACGGAAAGGGTTCCCAACGTGCACCAAGAGAAATATCCCCTAATCCCGCTGTTGTTTTATCTTTAATAATTTCAGACTTTGCAACGAAAGGAACAGTTGCTGACAAAGTTAAGTTATCTAAGACCCCATACTGAAAGGTAAAACTGTTCGTCAATGTATGGTTAGCATCTTCTTCGACACGTAAACGGTTAAGTTGAGAAGAGCTATCAGATAAAGCTAAGTCAATACGAGTATCGCGGTAATAAGTGTAATCAAGGTCATAATAAGAGGAAATTACGCCTTTCTTAATCAATGAATATTGACGTTCATTTGAAGTAAATACTTCTTGCAAGTTTGTCTCTTGGCTAGCATCACCTTCTTTTTTCTGTAAAGCACTTGCTGCTTGATGTGCATCAGTATTAGCTGCAGGAGCTACACTATTAGCATCAGCTACACTCGACGTTTGTGTGCTAGCATCTGTTGTTGCAGAACTAGAACTTGCCGCATCAGTAAACCCAGAGCTTTGTGCTCCCTCTACTTGCGGTTGTTGTACTTGATCTTCGGCATAGATTGTCCCTGTAATGGCGCTCATACTTAAGGCCAACACACTCATCTTCATCCATCGATTATTCATGTTTTTCCCACCCAATTTATTTATTTTACTAACTTTAAATTTGACTATTTACGCTTGTAATAAAGGCGCATATAGGTTTCTATCGGCTGTCCATATGTTGGCGATTTGTTATCATTATCCAATACACGCCTCATGGTCGAAGCTTTATTCGCTAAACGATCAAAGTTAAATGTTGGATATTGAACATCAACGAAAGCATATTTATTGACTGTTGCATCTTCGACATGACGCATATCTGACTCTTTTAATGCCAATAAGTCTTTACGTTGTGATTCAGGAACAGAAATAACAAATAAAGTATTATTATCCCAAATTTGTTTAAAACGATTTTCGTCAAAGCTGATATTCCCTAAAGCCGGATCAGCTACATACACTCGTCCATCTTTATAAGCTTTATATACGACAAAATGTTTAAAGCCTGCATATGAAATAGGCACAATTGCGGGTTGGCCAAGTTTAACTAAATCGGAAAACTCACCACGATACCCCCCGCTGTCTAAACCAATCGCTGTGACAAAGCGCTTCATATCAAGTAATGAGAAACTTCGACGCTCAATAATACGTTGATATTCACCATACTGTAGCAAACCACTCATTGTTTGCTGTTCAGTTAAATTGGTTCCTACATAACCATTTAATAGAGTTGTAAGTGCAGCAGATCCACAACTATAATCATAGGCTTGCCGAACAATCCCACGAAACTGATCTTCTACAGCTGGTTTAATCTGAACTGGTTCGATATGATTTCGATGAAACGATAAATTACGTGAATCGGCAGTCTCTGTATAATAAACAGTTCCCGGCGGCTTTTTTTCTATTTCAAAGGCTTCTGTCGCAAAGTAATACATCAATGCTGAGCCTAAAACTATCTCTAACATAAGCACTTGGTCTAAATGGTGGCCTAACCGGCCTTATTCATTTTATTCTTAGAGCAATAGCTCTACATCCCTGTGTGTTGAAGATACCTTTTTTTTCTGTAAAAAACAGCTTTTTTTTAATCTTTTTGATGAATGCATAGTTTTACATTTATAAACTGATAATTAATTCTCATTTGTTTTTTACATTCTTTTTTATTATATAAATTAATATGATTTAAATATAAAAAATGAAGTTAAGTTTTATTATGGCAAATAAAAAAAGCGCGTATAAACGCGCTTTTTTATCACTCTTTAAATTAGTGACCAGAAATAGTAATTGTAGACGTTCCTACATTTAAACCTTGAATTTCTAAATCACCAATTGAAGCATTAGTCTGTGCGCCTAGGTGAATTCCTTGTGCATAAACGTTCATACCTTGTGTACTGTTATTTTGGATACGTAAACCTGTAGGAACAACAGAAATGTTAGCATCTACATTCATATCACCAGTTGTATTACCTGACCCACGAACCATTACTTTGTCTAGGACAATTTTACCACCACCAGCAGCATCATTAATACCGAAGTTAGATAGTGTTAAACCACCTTGTAAGCTAGAGTTCACTTTGATCATCGCGCCTTGCGGAGTTGAACCTAACTGAACATTCGCAGAAATTTGACCCAAAGATAAATCTAAGCCAGAAATAATCTCAGTCGGAGCTGTTTCAGTAATACCACGTACAGCAGTAGTCGTATTTAATGTACCAGAAGTACCCACGCCAATTGAACCTACATGTACATCAACAGCACCTACTGTTGCTGCAACATTTAAGAAAGCACCATTTGAACCTGAAGCACCATTTGTATCAATTTTTAAATCTAAAAGATTACCTGTACCTTTTTGAGTTACCGTTACACCACTAATTGCGATTGCACCCGCTGTACCAGAAGCACCAGTGATACCAGTTGATGATGCTAGACCATCATTATCATGTAAATACAGTTTATCAATAGAAATACCACCAGAGCCTAAAGCAATACCGATATTAATACCATCTTGACCTGTAGCTGCACTCAGCGCTGCATCGTCCATTGACTGCATTGCCATTGCATTTGCACTGATAGCTAAAGAAGAAACTAAAGCAAGTTTAGTGAACATTTTCATTGAGCACTCTCCCAAGAGCATTTATTTTTTGACTTAACCACTCTTACTGTCTCAAGTTGCATTTTTCTTTTATGGCAACCGAAACTTCCAATCCTTGAGTAGTTTTGCTTAGCAATTACTAAATTACAGCTACGTTAATTTTTGTTCAACTACTGTAATGCATTTTTTGCCAATTACCCGATAAACGGTACAAGGGTCACACTTTCTTAGATATGCAGACCAATTATGCTTAAGTTGTAACGAAAAAATAGATGATTTTATCGACGAAAAGTTAAACTCTTACCGCCTAGATGACTGATGAACCGTAAGTTGTAGTAAACTAGGCGACCTCTTCCAAACTTGTCATGTTTAAAATGTCTCAGTTAAAGAAAAAAATCTCTTTAGAAAGTACTCTATCAGCTGCCGATATTTTAAAAAAATTAGAAGATTTAACTGGACTTGTATATCTTTATGATGATAACAATCCTATTATTGGCTTTCTGCCAAAAAAATATCTAGTTACTCAAGGTCAGCAAAGTTTTATATTCGAGCAAGATACCCTTAATAAGTATATAAACTCACCTAATATTGAAAGTATTTTAGACTTCACTCAATTCCATACTGAAGAATCAAAAAATAAAAATATTAGTTTTAATGGTGGATATATTGGATTCATTAGTTATGATTTTTCTGCACATCAATTTATTAAAAATCAATCACACCAACAACCCTCTTTATTTATAGGTTCTTACCACTCTTTTCTAAAAAAAATAAATAATGAATGGTATTTTTTTAGTGATGAAAAAAATAATTCAGAAATTTTTAATTACATTACAGAATTACTACATAGATCTTCTAATAATTTAAGAAAACATATTTTTAAACTAGATAAAAATATTTATCCCCGTTGGTCTAAAAATGAATATTTGAACGTTTTTTATAAAATACAAGAATATATAAAAGCAGGAGATTGTTATCAAATTAATCTTACACAAGAGTTTAATACAACTTTTACAGGAGCTTTATTAAATAAAGCAGAAGAATTATGGAGTTTAACCAATGCACCTTATTCAGGTTATTTAAAATTAAATAACTTTGAGTTATTAAGCTGCTCTCCTGAATTATTTATCGAATTTAGTACAGACAAACAAATTAAAACCAGACCAATCAAAGGCACGATGCCTCGATATGAAAATAAAGAACAAGATTTAATTTCAAAACAAACATTAAAAAACTCTCAAAAGGATCAGGCAGAAAATGTCATGATTGTTGATTTATTACGTAATGATTTGAGTATTTATGCCAATACAGGTTCGGTAAAAACAACAAAGTTATTCGAAATTGAAAGCTTCAATCAAGTTCACCATATGGTAAGTGAAGTCACAGCTATACTTAAAAATGATATTAATCCTATGCAAATGTTGCTTAGCGCTTTACCAGGCGGCTCAATTACTGGTGCCCCTAAAATTCGCGCAATGCAAATTATTGAAGAGTTAGAAGGTGCGCCAAGAGGAGCATATTGCGGGACTTTAGGATATTTTAATTTTGATGGTACTGGTCGTTGGAATATTCTTATTCGTAGTTTTCAACAATATCAAAACCAGCTTTCTATTTGGGCAGGTGGTGGTATTACGATTGCCTCAGAAGCTGAGGCCGAATATCAAGAAAGCTTAGATAAAATCTCTGCTATGCTGAACTTAATGAACAGCACAGCAGAATAATTTTTAAAGAATATCTTGCTTCAAAGTTTGAACTAAACGTGCATTTTGCTCATCAGTTCCAACCGTGATACGTAAAAACTGATTAATGCGAGGCTTATTAAAGTGGCGAACAATAATACCCTGCGCACGTAATTTCTGCGCTAGTTGTCCAGCCTCATGTTGCAGGTGTGAAGCAAAAATAAAATTCGCTTTTGATGGTAAAACATTAAAGCCAAGTTCAGTTAAATCACTAACCAGCTTTTCTCGACTCGTAATAACTTTTTGACACTGTTCTTCAAAGTAAGCCTGATCTTCAAAAGAAGCCACAGCCGCAGCAATAGCAAAGCGATCAATTGGATATGAATTAAAACTATTTTTTACCGCTTCAAGTGCTGAAATCAAGTGTGACTGAGCAATCGCAAATCCGACACGTAAACCCGCCAAAGAACGCGATTTTGAAGTTGTTTGACATACCACAAGATTTTCATAACGGTTTACCAAACTTACAGCAGACTCAGCACCGAAATCGACATAAGCTTCATCAATCACAACTACGCGATCTGGATTTGCCTGTAGTACTTGTTCAATCTCTACCAAGCTAAGTGCAATACTAGTCGGTGCATTGGGATTGGTAATAATCACGCCACCATTAGGTTGTGCATAATCTTTAACATCAATCTCAAAATTATCATTGAGTGGAACTTCTTTTGTCTTTGTTCCAAAAAATTGGCTATAAACTGGATAAAAGCTATAAGTAATATCCGGATATAAAATCGGTTCATCTTGAAGGAAAAATGCTTTAAAAATATGAGCAAGCACTTCATCAGAACCATTACCTATAAAAACTTGAGATACATCCATATTCTGTTGCGTAGCAATCGCTTGTTTTAAGGCAGTTGCATCTGGATCTGGATATAAGCGCAGTGCATCAGCTTGATCATGTAGCACAGCTTGAACCGCTTCTACTACTTTTGGTGATGGCGGATACGGATTTTCATTAGTATTTAACTTTAATAAATTTTGGATTTTCGGTTGCTCACCTGGCACATAAGGCTCTAATTCACGAACCTCAGGACTCCAAAAACGCATTTGTGCTGTAGATACAGTCATAGTCTTATCTCAAAAAAGGGCTGAAAATCAGCCCTGAATAATCATTTAAAATGCTGAAAGGCTTAAAGCTTATTGATAACGATAACGAGCCGAACGCGCATGAGCATCAAGATTTTCTTGAACAGCAAGTATATCAGCGGTTTTAGCCAACGTTTTTACGCCCTCTTTTGAGCACATGATCAAGCTAGAGCGCTTTTGAAAGTCATATACACCCAGTGGTGACGAGAAGCGCGCTGTACCGGATGTTGGCAATACGTGATTTGGACCAGCACAGTAATCACCAATTGCTTCAGGTGTATAACGTCCCATGAAGATTGCACCTGCATGACGTATGTTTTCGCTCATCGCTTCAGCATCATCTAAACATAGCTCCAAATGCTCTGGTGCAACTTGATTAATCAAATCAACAGCTTCTGTACGGTCTTTTACCAAAACTAAAGCCCCACGATTTTCAATAGACGTACGTGCAATATCAGCTTTAGGCAAGTCATTTAAGTGCTTTTCAATTGCTGCCTCTACGGCTTCTAGCAAAGCTTCATCTGGAGTTATAAAAATAGCTTGGGCAACCGTATCATGTTCAGCTTGAGATAAAACATCCATCGCTAACCACTCAGCGTTATTCACCCCTTCTGCATATACTAAAATTTCAGAAGGTCCTGCAATCATGTCAATACCGACCTGACCAAATACAGCACGTTTAGCAGCTGCTACAAATCGGTTTCCCGGACCAGTAATTTTATCTACAGGCGGAACAGTTTGAGTACCATAAGCTAGAGCTGCAACAGCTTGCGCCCCACCAATAGTAAATACTCGACTCACACCAGCTAGATAAGCAGCAGCCAAAACAAGTGGATTTAATTCACCATTTGGTGCAGGTACCACCATAATAATTTCAGGTACGCCGGCCACATGAGCTGGTACTGCATTCATAAGCACAGATGAAGGATAAGAGGCTAGTCCACCAGGTACATAAATACCAACTCGGTCAAGTGGTGTCACCTTTTGTCCTAGTGTATTCCCCAAATCATCTATATAAGTCCAGCTATCTTGTTTCTGGGCTTCATGAAATGTACGAATACGATTAGCCGCAAGTTGCAAGGCTTCACGAATCTCTTGATTTAAGTCATCAAACGCAGCTTTAAGTTGTTGTTGAGACAATTCTAGATCGGAAAATTGATGCGCTGGATGTCGATCGAACTGTTGAGTAAGTTTTAAAACATGATCATCACCATGCTGACGAACATCAGCAATAATTTGATCTACTGTTTGAACTAAATTAGGATCATTAACAGTTTCAAAAGCTAAAAGCTCTGCAAAAATCTGTTTGAAGTTCTGATCTTGAGTCGATAAACGTCGCATCAATTTACCCACAAGGCGAAAAAGAAAAACCAAGTTTACTCTTTTTCTAAGCCCTTGTGGGCATCATATCTACAACTATCGCAAAAGCATGATAGGAAATTACTTTTAACGTGATTGAACAGCTTGTTCGAGTTGGGAAATGATAGGATTTAACAAACTTTGCTTACGCTTAAAGCTTGCCTTATTAACAATAAGACGTGAGGATACTTTACAAATTTCTTCTAATGGTTCAAGTCCATTTGCTCGTAAAGTATTTCCAGTATCAACTACGTCAACAATATAATCGCCCAAACCGACAAGTGGTGCTAATTCCATAGAACCATAAAGCTTAATAACATCTACCTGCTCACCTAAGCTTGCATAGTATTGACGCGTTAGATTGACGTACTTAGTTGCAATTTTTAAACGACCTTTTGGACGTTCCATTCCAACTTTGCCAGCAGTCATTAACTTACATTTTGCAATCTGTAAGTCCAATAACTCATAAACATGCTGAGCACCATGTTCCATGAGTACGTCTTTACCTGCTACACCTAAATCAGCTGCACCATTCTCAACATAGGTTGGCACATCAGACGCACGTAAAATCAAAATACGAACTTGCTTATGTGTTGTAGGAAAAATCAACTTACGAGATTTTTCTGGGTCTTCAAGCAAGTTAATACCTGCTGTTGCAAGTAAAGGTAAAGTTTCTTTTAAAATACGCCCTTTACTGAGTGCTAAGGTCAAACCATGATCAAAATTACCCATTACATCAAAATTAGGATCATCGTTTCTTACGTCATTCATTAACTTACTCGCTTAATTTGGGCACCTAAACCTTGAAGTTTCTCTTCGACATGCTCATAACCACGGTCAATATGGTAGATACGATCAATTAACGTATCACCTTCAGCAACTAAAGCCGCTAAAACCAAAGAGAATGAAGCACGTAAGTCTGTTGCCATTACTGGAGCAGCTTGCAATTTTTCAACTCCAGTCACCACAGCATCATGACCTTCGACCTGAATATTAGCACCCATACGTGACAATTCAGGAACATGCATGAAACGATTTTCAAAAATGGTTTCGGAGATCGTTGCAAAACCGCGACCAATTGCATTTACGGCCATAATTTGCGCTTGCATGTCGGTTGGAAACTCTGGATGAGGTAATGTTCTAAAACTTACCGCTTTAGGGCGCTTGCCCATCATATCCAATTCAATCCAGTCATCACCACGAGTGACTTCCGCACCCATTTCTTCAAACTTATCTAAAACAGATTCAAGTAATGACGGATCCGTATGAGTAGTTTTAATGCGCCCACCTGTAATTGCCGCAGCAGCTAAGTACGAACCTGTTTCAATACGGTCTGCAACAACTGCATATTCACAGCCATGTAAACTTTCAACACCAGTAACAACAAGTGTATCTGTATCTATACCCTCAATTTTTGCGCCCATTTTAATAAGCATTTGAGCAAGATCAGTAATTTCAGGTTCACGTGCTGCATTACGAATTGTAGTTACACCATCCGCTAAAGCAGCCGCCATTAAAATATTTTCGGTGCCCCCTACAGTGACCATATCAAAAATCACTTCGCCGCCTTTGAGACGACCATTTACAGTGGCATGGACATAACCATTTTCAACTTCAATATGTGCACCCAATGCTTCTAGGGCTTTTAAATGTTGATCTACTGGTCGAGATCCAATCGCACATCCACCTGGTAACGAAACTTTAGCATTTCCATAACGTGCCAATAATGGTCCTAACACCAAAATAGATGCGCGCATCGTTTTTACCAGTTCATAAGGAGCAAACTGGTTATCTAAAGTAGAGGTATCTGCTTTAACTGTGTCATTTTCATAACTAATTGTGACGCCTAATCCACCAATTAATTTCACCAAGGTATTTACATCTTTAAGATTTGGAACATTGGTTAAAGTAATAGGTGAATCAGCAAGAATCATTGCTGCAAGTAATGGTAAAGCCGCATTTTTAGCACCAGAAATGCGTACTTCCCCTTCGAGCTTAACACCGCCCGTAATTAAAAATTTATCCATTAATATTTAAGCTCCGAAAAGGCTTGCTTTGCGCCATTCGTCTTTGGTCATCGCACGAATTGTTACGGCATGAACTTCGCCACTTGCAATATAAGTATTTAATGGTGCATAAACTGCTTGTTGACGAGCAACAGTACGCTTACCTTCAAATTGATCATCCACAATACGGAGGTCAAATTTTCCAGCCTGTCCGCTCACCGCTACTTCCGCATCAGGAAAAGCTTCTTTTAAAATTTGAGTGAGCTGTTCACTATTCATTGCAAAGACCTCTGGCACAACCTACGGTGTAAAACGAAGTATTTTACTATAACTTTTTCCAAGAATTCAGTACGTGTTTATATTTTATCAATAAAAAAGAGGCTATATTTCAAGCCTCTCTCAATTATTAAAAACTTATCAAATAGAAACAGCAACTTGTGAATAAGTACATTGCATTTTCCGATATTTTAACAATTGTTTTTTTAATTTTTCAGTCAACTTTTTAATTGATGTATACATGTCATCTGCTGCTGCTTGAGCAAATAGTTCAATCCCAGGTAAGCGAACTATTGCTTCTGCCACATGATTCGAGCTTCCCTTGTGTGAGCGCTTATCAATCTGATGATCTTTAGTTAATTTAATCTGCATACTATTCACCTGATCGAGATGTTTCGTTAACTGATTAAATTTTGCTTTAATATTTTCTTCTATAGCTGGTGTAATTGCTAAATGATGTCCACGAATCGTTATTTGCATAATTCTATCCCTCACCTTTTTGGGTTAATAAAGAAGAACTAAAACGATTTAATGTGATCTAAAAAAGATGACTTTGGACAATTAAATCATTTTAGCAGCTCCTCTTGGTGAAATTGAAATTTCATTATTTCGTCATAATGAACATCTAGAATAGTCATACTTCAAAAATTAGATCAAGACTTTTCTTTCAGATGACGATGGAATATGTAACGATTCACGATATTTTGCTACAGTTCTTCTAGCCACTTCTATCCCTTCATCTTTTAATAAAGCTGCAATAGTATTATCAGACAATGGTTTACGTGGATTTTCATTAGAAACCAATTTTTTAATCATAGCTCTAATTGCAGTAGAAGAAGCTTCTCCTCCCGTAGTTGTTCCAACATGGCTAGAAAAAAAGTATTTCAACTCAAAAAGCCCACGAGGTGTCAGCATGTACTTATTTGTAGTGACACGTGAAACAGTAGACTCATGAAGCTCCACTTCTTCAGCCACATCCCTTAGCACCAAAGGTTTCATTGCCTCAGCACCTATCTCTAAAAATGCTTTTTGATGTTCAACAATACAAGTAGCAACTTTTAATAAAGTTTTATGCCGCTCATCAATACTTTTTATGAAGTTTTTAGCTTCAAGCATTTGATTACGAAGATATAAATTATCATCGCTTTGATCAGCTCTACGAATCATACTCGAATAGAAAGAGTTGATTCTTAATTTTGGCATGATATCCGGATTTAATTGGACTTGCCAATGTAGATCTTTTTTAGCAACCACAACATCAGGGATTTGGTATTCCGACTCTTGCTTTTGAAAATCCATACCAGGATAAGGTTTTAATGTTTTTAATAAGTCAACCGAAAGCTTTAATTCATCTTTCGATAGGCCTGTTTGTTTTAATAATTTATTTAAATCATTTGCAATTAATAACTCATAATACTGGAGTAAACTTTTTGCTTCTTTTAAATATTCAGTTCCTTTTGGTAGAAAATCCAATTGGATTTTTAAACATTCAGCAAGATTGCGAGATCCTATTCCAACTGGATCAAGACGTTGAATATGTTTTAAAACAACTAAGACTTCGTCTTCTTCAATTTCTTCCTCAATATCCATGTCATTTAATAGATATTGTACAGCGAGAATAATTTCTTCTAATTCAGCATCTAAAAAGCCCTTATCATCTAAAGCATCGATAATACAATAAGCAATCAACTGATCTATTTTTGAGAAATGCAGCAAGTTCACTTGCTCTAACATATGTTCTTTTAGTGTCATCTGAACTTGGCGATTATCTTCACGCTCTTCAAACTCAGGAGTACCTAAAGCCGTCGACTGATGTGTATAGATATCATCCCACTCAGTATCCACAGGTAAGTCATCAGGTAAATGATCTGCATTTAACTCCGTTGTAAGATCATTACTTTCTTTGTTTTCTAAAGTGGATAAACTTTCGGCTAGTGATTCATCTTCCACTTTTTCAAGTAATGGATTACTATCTAATTGAATTTGAATTTCTTGCTCTAATTCTAAACTTGAGAGCTGCAGTAATCGGATTGCCTGCTGCAATTGAGGCGTTAACGATAATGAATTCGCAACTTTCAATCCAACAGATAATTTCATATATTTCTCTTTCCAATAAACAAGCAAAAATCATGCCTATTTATTATTTATAGCATATAGTCAAGTTTTATCCTATATATTGACTGAGAATTTCATGAGAAAATTATTAATTTATTCTTCTAAAAATCTATTTTAACAACCGAAAAAGATGAGTTGTTTAATTAAATTAAATTTGTATTTTGATATCTGCATATCTCTGAAACAGGACAACCGTACAAATTTCTTCCGTGCAAAAGGAACACCCCGGTTTCTTTCGA
>NZ_ALOW01000006.1:0-5863 GCF_000292385.1 Acinetobacter sp. GG2 | reverse complement strand
TGCATTTATTTTTTAATTAACTTTTTATGCTATTGAGCTGTTCTACACCTAATGTAAACAAGCGATAAAATGCTTCTAGAGGACTCGTAGATTTGATTAAACGAGCTCTAAGAACTGCGCCTTCCCACCCAATCCAAAATTGGTAAGCCATTTCATTACAGTCTGTTAAGCTGTATTCAGAATAAAATTCACGTAAGCAATCAGAAATCATTTTCTGCCAGACCTGAAAAATACTTTCTATTCGAGCAATAATTTCAGGGGCTAAATAAGAAACCTCTTGCCCTAAGTTCCCCAGAATACAACCTCGCTTAAAATCATATTTCTGTAGTTTTTCTCCAGCGTCTTTTACAAAATTTTGTAGTTTTTCTAGAGGTGTAAGATCTGGTTGACTTAAAAACTTATTTAATCGTTTCACAAAATAAGTTTCATAAGCATCTAGGACTTCTAAAATAAACGCCTCTTTGTTTTCAAAATAATGATAGAACGAGCCTTTAGGGATTTGAATAGGCTTCATGAGATCATCTAAGCTCATGGCATTCATTCCACGTTCTGTAAGCAATTCAATACCACGACGTATTAATACGTCTTTCGTATCTGCATAGTTGATGCCATGTTTAGTGGGCCGACCACGTGGTCTTTTGGGTAAATTCGAATAATTCATATTTATAAAATAGACCATCCATCTAGAAATAGCAATCTTGTTAGATTAAAATTGATTTCAACAACTTATATAATTTTTTCTGACAATGACTTTCGAAATTTTTAGATACTTTATGATCTTCAACTTTGTAAAAAAAGTATAATGTAGACTTATTTAAAATTAATTAGTTGTTTTAAATCAAAAAGATAAAATGTGAAAATCATTTTAAACTTAAGTTTTGTGGTCTTTACTAGAAGTTTAGATTTTCAACTTCAATATTTAGGATAATTTTTAAGTATTTTCTAACTCTATAAAGTTAGTTACGACTGTAAGGACTTACACAGCTTTTTATTAGTTACATCATTTTAAAGTGCAAAAAATTAGAGACTTTAAGTAGAAATATCAAGCTCTTCCACTTAGCGATAACAACAGAGATAGAATCATGAATAAACGAATTTTAGGGGTAGTTATTGGAACTACGCTTGCATGCTTTCAAGCACAAGCGGCTGAGTTCAAATGCCAAGACGATGTAAAACCTGCACACTTGACTGCCGATGAACAGAAGCTTGTTGACCAGTTCTGGGCCGAGTCCCTAGTCTATTTAGACCAATACCTCAAGGCACTTGAGACGCCTACTGGTCAGTGCAAAGACTCAGCGCAAGCAACGACCCAAACTTATTCTTCCGAAACAGGAAAAGCGCAAACACGTTGTATTATGAAATACCGTGATGTTGAACTGGTTGCGAAACACCTTAGAGCTATATTAGCCGAGCCAGACAAAGCAAAGGCATGTTTCGACCCACAAAAGAATTATAAAGATTTCACACTCTACACCCCTAGCCTACAAGTGCAAAATTTGTCAGCAACCTCAAAATGGATTAACCGTCCATTACTAACCGATTACTACAAAAAAATGGGGGGCACAATTGGTGCAGCAGGCTTAGAGTTGAACGAAAATTTCTTAGCAATTACTTCACGTACCGACACTAAGTCACACTGGACGAAGGATGTCAGCATCAAAGGGCTACCAACACTTTGGTCTTCCGTAGGTTGGATCCCGCTATACGCAGAAAACTCAAATGCGGGAAGCGACCGTTTCCGTGGTGGTTATCTTTATGCGGAAGTCATGGGGCCTTGGGGTAACTTGCGAATTAAGGAAATTGATGGTGAAAAAGTAGGTGCAGAAATAGGTATGACCGTACAATTATTTAATACATCCTACCCCTACCATTATCACCACCCTCAAGAGATCTACATGACATTAACCAAGCCTCAGTGTATTGATCAAAATAAGTTTATGGTGATGCACTGGGATAGCAACCAATTCAAACAAAAACGTAGTGAAAAAGGCTGGAACGTTCAGATCGATGGTTCAAAAGGTAAATGGAAAAAGTGGTTTTCCAATCAAGATCCAGACCAGAAGTGGCTAACCTACTTTGAACGTAATTCCATCCATGCATTCCATGCACTTGAAGGTTGCAATCAAACGATTCAAAATTCTGGTTTAGTTACAGTTTGGGCTCGTACAACTGGACAAGATAATGAACAATCCACTCGGTTATGCCAACCTATCTCTGGTGATCCAAAAGATATAAAGAAAATGAAACCTGAAGAAAAGGTAATTTGTAAATTACACGACTGGAAACCTTAAGTATCCTTCCAAGTTCTTAGTAAAATAAGTCGTTGAAGAAGACTTTTTGCAGAAATATTTATAAGATAAACTTACTGCAAGCTCAATAAATGAGTTTGCAGTAAATCTAAAAATAAAATAGCAGCCCTCTTTTACATCTAGCCTTCAACTCGACAGGAAAGCAAAGCCACTTTTAAATAAAAATTAGGTTTCTTGCTTATACTTAATTAGTTTTAAAAGTAATATTAAAGCAACTACCATTAGCCAGATTAAAATTAAATACCTCATCAATAAGGTGGGGAACATAACCCAAATCCACCAAGAAGTAACCTCCTCGTCACTTGTTGAAAAATTAATTACTCTCCCCTTTTCATCTTCAAAACGAACACTACTAGCTACAATTTTATTACCATCAAGAAATATTGAAGGATAGGGAAAAAAACTTCCTTCTAATTTAAGCAATCTTTTAGGTTTATATAAGTCACAAAATGAACCATTTTCATTTCTAAAATATGCACAATTAATAAGAAAATTTTCATTATCTCTTTCTACGACTAACGACCTTATACGTCTATTTTTAAAATGAAATTCAGGCTCATAAACAACAAAACTCTCTTTTCTAGGAGTAAAAACTATACTGGGGTTAAGAGCACAAAGCAGTACAATCACACAGAAACTTAAGGAAAGGACAAGAACAAAATTTTTATAAATATATGAATATAATGAAAAAAATGGATCAACTACTTCTCTAAAGATCCACATTTTAAGTTTATAAATCACAACTATCCCCAACTATAAAACAATAGTAAAAAAAACCAGAAGCTAATAAAACACCTGTACTAAAAGTACCGACACATACAAGAAAATTTACAATCCATATTCTTTCTTGTTTTACATAATTTTTTAATAGTTTTGCTAAGATAAATAGCAAAAAAAACTACAAGAATATCTGTCGTAATAAAAATTAGCTTTTATTCTAATTTTGAATTCAAAAAGTTTTTTAAGTTAAACTGAGTTATGTCTTACTTAAGTTGTACACAGTGATTTTTAGTTAAAATGATTGGCGAGAACTATCAAATCTGCTCATAAAAAATTCCGATTTGTGTCAAATCGGAATTTTGCTTTCTTTGTAGTATATAGAAATTCTTAACACTATGATTTTAAAATCTTTTTAAATATGGTTTCGGATAACGCCCATTATGTTAAATTAATTTCATAAAATCTGAAGTACTATTTATTTTTTAGCTGTAACAGCCTTAAAACAAGGCTAGGGGTTAAAATAGATGTATAAGATTTTGCCAATTGAATAACTTTAAACTTAGACTCATTCTTTTGAAATATAACAATATTATCTTTGGAATTGACTAAATTGGGTTTATCCGCCTCTTCAAGAAGATAATTAGTTATAGCACTAACTGCCTCTGGATAGAGAGGAGCTAGGCGTTTCTTAAATTTTATGACATTTGCCATGATCTATCACTTAGTCTTTTTTTGAGTTTTATCTGCTTCATTTAGTAAGAAATCTCTTGTTTTTTCTACAACCCCATCTACTCCACCTAAAGTTTTTAGGCGACCATTTCGAGCAGCACTTCCAAATGTCATATTCCCTGTTCTAGGGTTTAGGTAAGGTTTACAAAAAGAATCACTCATGAGTTATATCCTAATGATTTAGCTATGATTTAAAAATTTAGTATGAATGGTTTAACTTAAAATAAATTATTCCTTTCAACTGTATTTACCTTTGATTTGTGATACTCGGCCTGGCGATAAGTTATATCTTGCAGCAATATCTTTATTACTTTCACCAGATCTAGCTTCTGCCATAATTGCCGTATCTCTCAATTCTCGACACTGTTCTTGTAATGCTGAAATTTGTTGCGATTGACTACTAATTTTCTTATTTTGCTTAGAAAAACCTTCCTCCATATCTCTACGTAACTCTTGTTGAGCCTCAGCAATTAAGGTTAAAGCATCTAAAACTTTTTGATTACTACGTCTGCTCATGATAAAACCATAAATTTAATTTACTAAATTAAATTTATTTAATTTAGTAAATTAATGCAAGTTTTTTTAGAGAAATATTTTTAAATGCTGCTAAAATTAAGACAATACACCTTATTCTAAATTTAATTTTATCTGATATAAATCATAGTCTTATTTTTTTAAAAAGCCCGACTCATAGTACTTGGGCTTTTTTAATGATTTGTCACCTTTCAGGATTAGTTTTTGATCAAATCTCAGCAATTTCATGTAATCTCTATTAATTCTAAAGCAGATAAATATCTAATCTAAATCCATCATATGTCATAAGAGTTACTAAACTTTTGAATTACTGAAATAGAAAATGACAATTTATATGTCACATAACAAATAGAAACCATGGCTTATGTTCGCTAGCTCAAATCCAAATAACCCAATACAGCTTTTTCAACTCGCTGCTGTAAATGGTTTAAATCGCTTTCCCCTGCTATGCCTGCCGCGTTAATCATTCCTTTGCTTAAAGCAATTACATCTTGTGCGGCTAACTGTGCATGTGAAATGCCAGAACGTATAAACAGATCAGAAATTATGGTTTCAAGTTCATGTTGAAGCTTACTTTCCTCACTGTCTTTTCCAATGAGTTCAGATGCAAACTCTAGTGTTCGTGCCAACTGTGGACGGCTCAATTGACGTTGCACAGCGGCTTGTATGATGAGTTTTAGTTTTTCTTTTAAATCTGAGGCATCACTTTGCTGTATGGCTTCAACAATACGTTTTGAAAGCTCAGCTCGCTCACGTCGAATTAACTCGACGATTAAAGCATCTTTAGATGGAAAGTATTGATATAGGCTACCAATGCTTACGCCAGCAATTTCAGCCACGGCATTTGTGTTAAATCCAGCAAATCCTAAAGACTCTAAAATGCGAGCAGCCGCCTCTAAAATAGCTTCAAAGGTAGTTACTGAACGTGCTTGACGCGGGCGTTTACGTGGGTCTGGGAGTGTTTCTGACATTGGCCGAAATACGAGTATTTAATGTGAGTAATCACTCATATACTGACTGAGTCATGTTGATATGACAAGAAAATGCTGTCTTTTCAGTTGAATTACAATTCGGCCCAGTCATGGAGTGGTTATGTCTAGAACCTATACTTTTTTTATTCATTTAAGAGCATTGCCTGCTTGGTTGGCTTTACCACGTGAAAAGCGGGCTGAGTTTAGTGCACAGAAGCTTGAACCTATTTTTGAGAAGTACCCGACTGTAAAAGTTCGCTGGTATGACGTTGAGGCATTTAGCACTAAAGCGAGTGATATTGCTATGTTTGAGGCCACATCTCTGCAAGATTATTATTTTGTGATTGATGCGATTCGAGACTCTGAGTTTTGTACAGTGCCCTACTTTGAGTTTGTAGAGATTATTCCTGCAATTGAAGATGGATATGTAGAGTATGAAGGTTCTTTATAGAAATTGCGGAAGACCTTTTAGCTTTACAAAATTTTCAACTTCATCATAAATATTGAATTCTCTAATATATTTAAAAAACTATTATTAACCAACAAACTTACAATTTATTATTAACACCACTAATACCAAATTAATATCAATATCAATAT
>NZ_ALOW01000005.1:0-5523 GCF_000292385.1 Acinetobacter sp. GG2 | reverse complement strand
GAATAATGAGCTGGCGATGACTTACTCTCACATGGGTAACCCCACACTACCATCAGCGCTAAGAGGTTTCACTTCTGAGTTCGGGAAGGGATCAGGTGGTTCACTCTTGCTATGGTCGCCAGCACAACTGTTTATGGATACTTGCTTTGGTCTTATTGTTTGCCGAAGCGTTTTCCAAATCTTTACAGATTGGGCTGATTGAATCTGACTTGTTCATTTTATCTAGTGGAATAACTAAATCAAGTTTGTTTGTCGATTTATGAATCGATTGATGCTTTATATACAACTGCTTGGGTGTTGTATAGTCAAGCCTCACGAGCAATTAGTATTGGTCAGCTTCACATATCACTATGCTTCCACATCCAACCTATCAACGTCCTAGTCTCGAACGGCTCTTTAGAGGAATAAATTCCTAGGGAAATCTTATCTTGAGGTAGGCTTCCCGCTTAGATGCTTTCAGCGGTTATCCCTTCCGAACATAGCTACCCGGCGATGCGACTGGCGTCACAACCGGTACACCAGAGGTTCGTCCACTCTGGTCCTCTCGTACTAGGAGCAGATCCTCTCAAATTTCCAGCGCCCACGGTAGATAGGGACCGAACTGTCTCACGACGTTCTAAACCCAGCTCGCGTACCTCTTTAAATGGCGAACAGCCATACCCTTGGGACCTGCTTCAGCCCCAGGATGAGATGAGCCGACATCGAGGTGCCAAACACCGCCGTCGATATGAACTCTTGGGCGGTATCAGCCTGTTATCCCCAGAGTACCTTTTATCCGTTGAGCGATGGCCCTTCCATACAGAACCACCGGATCACTAAGACCTACTTTCGTACCTGCTCGACTTGTGGGTCTCGCAGTTAAGCGCGCTTTTGCCTTTATACTCTACGCGTGATTTCCGACCACGCTGAGCGCACCTTCGTACTCCTCCGTTACTCTTTAGGAGGAGACCGCCCCAGTCAAACTACCCACCAGACACGGTCCTCGTCCCGGATAACGGGACAGAGTTAGAACCTCAACATTACCAGGGTGGTATTTCAAGGACGGCTCCATTGGAACTAGCGTTCCAACTTCAAAGCCTCCCACCTATCCTACACAAGTAAGGTCAAAGTTCAGTGTCAAGCTGCAGTAAAGGTTCACGGGGTCTTTCCGTCTAGCCGCGGGTACACTGCATCTTCACAGCGATTTCGATTTCACTGAGCCTCTGCTGGAGACAGCGCCGCCATCATTATGCCATTCGTGCAGGTCGGAACTTACCCGACAAGGAATTTCGCTACCTTAGGACCGTTATAGTTACGGCCGCCGTTTACTGGGGCTTCGATCAAGAGCTTCGCTTACGCTAACCCCATCAATTAACCTTCCAGCACCGGGCAGGCATCACACCCTATACGTCCACTTTCGTGTTTGCAGAGTGCTATGTTTTTAATAAACAGTTGCAGCGGCCTGGTTTCTGCGGCTGTCATCAGCTCAGGAAGCAAGTTCCATCACCAACAACAGCGTACCTTCTCCCGAAGTTACGGTACCATTTTGCCTAGTTCCTTCAGCAGAGTTCTCTCAAGCGCCTTGGTCTACTCGACCTGACCACCTGTGTCGGTTTCGGGTACGATTCCTGTGTAACTGAAGCTTAGAGACTTTTCCTGGAAGCATGGTATCAGCCACTTCACTGTACAAGTACAGCTTGCTATCGGATCTCAGTATAGAGTACCCCGGATTTGCCTAAGATACATACCTACATCCTTCCACCTGGACAACCAACGCCAGGCTGACTTAACCTTCTCCGTCCTCTCATCGCATTACACAGAAGTATTGGAATATTAACCAATTTCCCATCGACTACGCCTTTCGGCCTCGCCTTAGGGGTCGACTCACCCAGCCCCGATTAACGTTGGACTGGAACCCTTGGTCTTTCGGCGAACGGGTTTTTCACCCGTTTTGTCGTTACTCACGTCAGCATTCGCACTTCTGATACCTCCAGCATACTTCTCAATACACCTTCATCGGCTTACAGAACGCTCCCCTACCACTTGACTAATGTCAAATCCGCAGCTTCGGCACATAGTTTTAGCCCCGTTACATCTTCCGCGCAGGCCGACTCGACTAGTGAGCTATTACGCTTTCTTTAAAGGGTGGCTGCTTCTAAGCCAACCTCCTAGCTGTCTATGCCTTCCCACATCGTTTCCCACTTAACTATGATTTTGGGGCCTTAGCTGGCGGTCTGGATTGTTTTCCTCTTGACTACGGACGTTAGCACCCGCAGTCTGTCTCCCGGATAGTACTCATAGGTATTCGGAGTTTGCATCGGTTTGGTAAGTCGGGATGACCCCCTAGCCGAAACAGTGCTCTACCCCCTATGGTATTCGTCCGAGGCGCTACCTAAATAGCTTTCGGGGAGAACCAGCTATCACCAGGCTTGATTAGCCTTTCACCCCTATCCACAAGTCATCCCCTGGCTTTTCAACGACAGTGGGTTCGGTCCTCCAGTTAGTGTTACCCAACCTTCAACCTGCTCATGGATAGATCGCCTGGTTTCGGGTCTATACCCAGCAACTAAACGCCCTATTAAGACTCGATTTCTCTACGGCTCCCCTATACGGTTAACCTCGCTACTGAATATAAGTCGCTGACCCATTATACAAAAGGTACGCAGTCACCGAACAAGTCGGCTCCCACTGCTTGTATGCATGCGGTTTCAGGATCTATTTCACTCCCCTCACAGGGGTTCTTTTCGCCTTTCCCTCACGGTACTGGTTCACTATCGGTCAGTCAGGAGTATTTAGCCTTGGAGGATGGTCCCCCCATATTCAGACAAGGTTTCACGTGCCTCGCCCTACTCGTCATCATTATGTGTGCCCTTTCGTGTACGGGAATATCACCCTCTACGTTCGCACTTCCCAGAGCGTTCCACTAAAACACACATAACTTAATGGGCTGATCCCCGTTCGCTCGCCGCTACTGAGGGAATCTCAATTGATTTCTTTTCCTAAGGGTACTGAGATGTTTCACTTCCCCTCGTTCGCCTTGCAACACTATGTATTCATGTTGCAATACCTACCTTAAAGTAGGTGGGTTCCCCCATTCAGAAATCTCCGGATCACAGGATATTTGCCGCCTCCCCGGAGCTTTTCGCAGGCTATCACGTCTTTCATCGCCTCTGACTGCCAAGGCATCCACCACATGCACTTAATTACTTGACTATACAACCCCAAACAGTCGTCAACACCTACAAGTGAGTGTTGTCCGTGCGATTCTTCATCGCTACTATCTGTTGCCTGTGTACTTAAACACTGTACAGCTTCAATCTAAATTCATATACCAAAACGCTTGATTCAGTTAATTTGCTAGTTCTCAATTCATTCAGATTAATTGCTTAATCTAAACTCTTGAGTGAACAATTTATTTCAGACTCAATTTTGCCAATCTGTTAATGAATAAACACGCCTTCGTCAGGTCATGCTTAATACCGTGATACTTAAATCACAGAAGTTAATAAACCAAGATCTAAATCTCTATTTACTAATTTCTGTAATCCGAACTTATCTTAAGTTCTGGTGGAGACTAGGAGAGTCGAACTCCTGACCTCCTGCGTGCAAAGCAGGCGCTCTACCAACTAAGCTAAGTCCCCAGCTTACATCATCAGTTATGTATCTTTTATCTATAACTTCAACCAGTCAAAGTCATGGTGGGTCTGACAAGACTTGAACTTGTGACCCCACGCTTATCAAGCGTGTGCTCTAACCAACTGAGCTACAGACCCTCAGATACATCTATGAAGAACAACTTGTTGTGGATTCTTACCAATCGTCAATCTTTCGTTAAGGAGGTGATCCAGCCGCAGGTTCCCCTACGGCTACCTTGTTACGACTTCACCCCAGTCATCGGCCACACCGTGGTAACCGCCCTCTTTGCAGTTAGGCTAGCTACTTCTGGTGCAACAAACTCCCATGGTGTGACGGGCGGTGTGTACAAGGCCCGGGAACGTATTCACCGCGGCATTCTGATCCGCGATTACTAGCGATTCCGACTTCATGGAGTCGAGTTGCAGACTCCAATCCGGACTACGATCGGCTTTTTGAGATTAGCATCACATCGCTGTGTAGCAACCCTTTGTACCGACCATTGTAGCACGTGTGTAGCCCTGGCCGTAAGGGCCATGATGACTTGACGTCGTCCCCGCCTTCCTCCAGTTTGTCACTGGCAGTATCCTTAAAGTTCCCGACATTACTCGCTGGCAAATAAGGAAAAGGGTTGCGCTCGTTGCGGGACTTAACCCAACATCTCACGACACGAGCTGACGACAGCCATGCAGCACCTGTATGTAAGTTCCCGAAGGCACCAATCCATCTCTGGAAAGTTCTTACTATGTCAAGGCCAGGTAAGGTTCTTCGCGTTGCATCGAATTAAACCACATGCTCCACCGCTTGTGCGGGCCCCCGTCAATTCATTTGAGTTTTAGTCTTGCGACCGTACTCCCCAGGCGGTCTACTTATCGCGTTAGCTGCGCCACTAAAGCCTCAAAGGCCCCAACGGCTAGTAGACATCGTTTACGGCATGGACTACCAGGGTATCTAATCCTGTTTGCTCCCCATGCTTTCGCACCTCAGCGTCAGTGTTAGGCCAGATGGCTGCCTTCGCCATCGGTATTCCTCCAGATCTCTACGCATTTCACCGCTACACCTGGAATTCTACCATCCTCTCCCACACTCTAGCTAACCAGTATCGAATGCAATTCCCAAGTTAAGCTCGGGGATTTCACATTTGACTTAATTAGCCGCCTACGCGCGCTTTACGCCCAGTAAATCCGATTAACGCTTGCACCCTCTGTATTACCGCGGCTGCTGGCACAGAGTTAGCCGGTGCTTATTCTGCGAGTAACGTCCACTATCTCTAGGTATTAACTAAAGTAGCCTCCTCCTCGCTTAAAGTGCTTTACAACCATAAGGCCTTCTTCACACACGCGGCATGGCTGGATCAGGGTTCCCCCCATTGTCCAATATTCCCCACTGCTGCCTCCCGTAGGAGTCTGGGCCGTGTCTCAGTCCCAGTGTGGCGGATCATCCTCTCAGACCCGCTACAGATCGTCGCCTTGGTAGGCCTTTACCCCACCAACTAGCTAATCCGACTTAGGCTCATCTATTAGCGCAAGGTCCGAAGATCCCCTGCTTTCTCCCGTAGGACGTATGCGGTATTAGCATCCCTTTCGAGATGTTGTCCCCCACTAATAGGCAGATTCCTAAGCATTACTCACCCGTCCGCCGCTAAGATCAGTAGCAAGCTACCTCTCTCCGCTCGACTTGCATGTGTTAAGCCTGCCGCCAGCGTTCAATCTGAGCCATGATCAAACTCTTCAGTTAAAATCATTTTGTACCTTATTTAAAGACAAGGTACCAATTCTGGCTCATCAATTACTGACTTAAATTTCGCTCAAATAAACTTCGAGTAATTTAAACCAATCAATCAATGAAAATTATTTCGATTAATCAATCAGTAAAAATCCACACAAGTTGTTCTTCAATTCTCTTAATGAT
>NZ_ALOW01000004.1:0-2783 GCF_000292385.1 Acinetobacter sp. GG2 | reverse complement strand
GGCCTCTAGACGATAGGGACGTTTCAGAGGTGGGCGTATATTAGGTCGATTTAATAAAAGTGTCAAATAGTTTTCTGAAGAAATATTAAAAAAAACGGTCAAGCGCTTAAAAATAACTCAAATTGTAGAAAATATAGGCATTTATGGCTAATTTTATTGAAAAGGTTCAATAATGGCTTTGATGACTGCATGGTGTTGTAAGTATCCTACAATTTCATGAGGCTGGTTGGCAAAAGTAAAAATCTCTTGATTAATGATGGGTGGGGTAAAATCAAAAGGTGCTTCACTTAATGGGAAAGCTGTTAAAAAATCATCTTTTGAGTAGAAATTATACCAATCACCATTGAGGCATTTTGGTCGTTCAATCGGAATGGGAAGTTTACTTTGGATCACCCGAAAAGAAAGTGGTGAAGCCAAGGTAACAAAGCGTTGTACTGAAAAATGATAAGCCGGATCTGATAATAAGTGAAATGCAATCACAGAACCCAAAGAGTGCGCAACTACAATGCAGTCTTCATCATCGTGCATTTGTTTTAAAATTCTTTGGTGAACTTCATGCATGAAATCAGGATTTGATAAATACATATACGTTTCAATTAAGAATTGTTGAATTAAGCTCTCGTGTAGTTTTGGAAAACTATTTAAAAGGACCACCATTTCCTTAAGAACACGGTCTTTTACTAACTGAGAGGTTAGATATAGGCGTTCTGATAAGCTTTCTGCTGGTTGATCTGGGGAAAGCGGAAGCTGAGGAACAAAAGGAGTATGTTCCTTAAGTGTAGGGGGTTGTTGGTTTAAGTGGATAGGCAAGTGAAAGTTAAAAGATTTTGGAAGTAAGGTGTTTAGGTCTAATTGATTGGATAATTGATATTTCGTCATTAAATCGCCATAAAATGGCATATGTATATGTAGATCTCTTAAATTAACCCTACAATGTAATTGTTTTAAGCCCAGTTTAAATACTTTTAGCCAATGCTCCTTTAAGCTATGTGCTGTGTAATTCTGCTGATTCATCCCGTGGATAAATATAATTTTCATTGTAGGCAAAGAATTGTTTTTAATATGAATTTTAATCTACAACGGTAGGTTCTATAAAGCCAGTGTCTAGGCAAAAAAAAGTGTAGCTTTTTGCTACACTTTTAATTACAAGTACTTAAGCTTTGTCACGATAAAAAATAAAGTAACTCACATAACATAAAGCAGTAAAAATTAAGCAACCTACAAAACCAGCTCGCATTTGAGGGTCTGCTGCCATACTTAAACAGGTAATAAAGCAGAAAAGAAAACCTAAAATTGGAACGATAGGAAATAATGGCGCTGCATATTTTAAATCTTTAACTGTATGCCCAGCTCGATACCACTGCCTACGGAAATTGAACTGACTTAAACAGATACTCATCCAGACAATAACCATGGTGAAAGCTGCAACACCAAGCAAGTTTTTAAAGATGGTTTCAGGTGCAAATTGTTCTGACAATAAACCGGGAATTGCACCAAACATAGTTACTACTAAAGCAACAATAGGTGTTCCGCTTTTTGAAAGAGTTGAAAATACACTTGGAAGAAGCTTTTGTTCTGATAAAGACCACATCATGCGTGATGCGGCATACAAACCTGAATTGGCAGCTGAGAGTAGTGCAGTAATAATTACAAAACGGATGATGTCGTCAGCATATGGAATGCCAATATAATTAAATACAGTAACAAAAGGGCTGCTACTTACACTTTCACTGCTTAAGCCTGCAAGCTGGAAAGGGAGTAATGCACTGATCACAATAATCGTGCCGACAAAGAAAATAAGAAGGCGCCAGATTGCAGCATTAATCGCTTTAGGGACGTTTTGTGCAGGATCTTTAGTTTCGCCAGCAGCCACACCAATCAGTTCTGTTCCAGAGAACGCAAAATTCACAATCAGCATGGTCGTAAAAATGGGAAGGAAACCGTGTGGGAACCAGCCTTGGGCAGTTAAATTACTAAACAGAGGAGCAGTTTGAGCGCCATGAAAAGGAATTAAACCAAAAATGGCTAATAACCCAAGCACAATAAAGGCAATAACAGTAACCACCTTAACCAGCGCTAGCCAGAACTCAGACTCAGCAAATACTCGAGTTGAACTAATATTTAGTCCAAAAATTGTCACTGCAAATATGAGAGTCCAAATCCACATTGAGACTTGTGGAAACCATTCCTGCATCAGTAGAGCAGCAGCAGTAAACTCGGTTCCTAGCGTTGCTGTCCATGTTAGCCAATACATCCATGAAATCATATAACCTGTACTTGGACTAATGTACTTTTGAGCATATGCACCAAAAGAGCCAGATACAGGCATGTGGACAGCCAGCTCACCTAAACAGAGCATGACCATGTAAGCAATCGCGCCCCCAAGAATGTAGGCAATAATTGCGCCAATAGGTCCAGTTTGTGAAATGACTTCCCCTGAACCTAAAAATAAACCAGTACCGATTGCACCGCCTAGCGATAACATCACAAGGTGGCGAGTACTCATGGCTCTTTTTAAAGGTGCAGTACTGTTCTGATGCTGAGCATCTAGTTGATTGTCAGATGGCTGCATATTACATACACATTGAGAGAATTTGAGAAAGACGCTATTTTAGATAAAATAGACAAATGTGCAATCAAGAAGGTGTCAAAGAATAGACAGGAAGGTGACGAAAGAGTCTTTAAAATGAATTTTTCTAATAGAAAATGGCGTCCCTACGGGGATTCGAACCCCGGTTACCGCCGTGAAAGGGCGATGTCCTAGGCCTCTAGACGATAGGGAC
>NZ_ALOW01000003.1:0-1179 GCF_000292385.1 Acinetobacter sp. GG2 | reverse complement strand
AAGTTTGAACGTAATAAGCCACACGTAAACGTGGGCACAATCGGTCACGTTGACCATGGTAAAACAACTTTAACTGCTGCGATTGCAACTATTTGTGCAAAAACTTACGGCGGTGAAGCGAAAGATTACTCACAAATCGACTCAGCACCTGAAGAAAAAGCACGTGGTATTACAATTAATACTTCACACGTAGAATACGATTCTCCAATTCGTCACTACGCACACGTTGACTGCCCGGGTCACGCCGATTACGTTAAAAACATGATCACTGGTGCTGCTCAGATGGACGGCGCGATCCTTGTATGTGCTGCGACTGATGGTCCAATGCCGCAAACTCGTGAACACATCCTTCTTTCTCGTCAGGTTGGTGTACCTTACATCATCGTATTCTTAAACAAATGCGACCTTGTTGATGACGAAGAATTACTTGAATTAGTAGAAATGGAAGTTCGTGAACTTCTTTCTACTTATGACTTCCCAGGTGATGATACTCCAGTAATCCGTGGTTCAGCTCTTGCTGCTCTTAACGGTGAAGCAGGTCCTTACGGTGAAGAATCAGTTCTTGCTCTTGTAGCAGCTCTTGACTCTTACATCCCAGAACCAGAGCGTGCTATCGACAAAGCATTCTTAATGCCAATCGAAGACGTATTCTCAATTTCTGGTCGTGGTACTGTAGTAACAGGCCGTGTAGAATCAGGTATTGTTAAAGTTGGTGAAGAAGTAGAGATCGTTGGTATTAAAGATACAGTTAAAACAACTGTAACTGGCGTAGAAATGTTCCGTAAACTTCTTGACGAAGGCCGTGCAGGCGAGAACTGTGGTGTATTACTTCGTGGTACTAAGCGTGAAGACGTACAACGTGGTCAAGTACTTGCTAAACCAGGTACAATCAAGCCGCACACTAAATTCGACGCAGAAGTATACGTACTTTCTAAAGAAGAAGGTGGTCGTCACACTCCATTCTTAAATGGTTACCGTCCACAGTTCTACTTCCGTACAACTGACGTAACTGGTGCGATCCAGTTGAAAGAAGGCGTTGAAATGGTTATGCCAGGTGACAACGTTGAAATGTCAGTAGAATTAATCCACCCAATCGCAATGGACCCAGGTCTACGTTTTGCGATCCGTGAAGGTGGTCGTACTGTAGGTGCTGGTGTTGTTGCGAAAGTAACTGCATAA
>NZ_ALOW01000002.1:0-1100 GCF_000292385.1 Acinetobacter sp. GG2 | reverse complement strand
GGTAATACGAAAACTGAATTAAATACAAAAATTGACAGTACCAAGGTTGAGCTTGAAAACAAAGGCTTGAACTTTGCTGGTAACAGCGGTGCAGATGTACATCGTAAACTTGGTGAGAAGCTCAATATTGTGGGTGGTGCCGCTGCTTCAACTCCAGCTGCGAAAACAAGCGGTGAAAATGTTATTACCCGTACTACTCAAGATGGTATCCAGATTGAGTTATTAAAAGACTCGAAGTTTGACAGTGTGACTACTGGCAATACCACTTTGAACAACAATGGTTTGACGATTAAAGACGGTCCAAGCATTACTAAAGAAGGTATTAATGCAGGTGGTAAACAAATTACCAATGTAGCTGATGGTGTAAATGCTAAAGATGCAGTGAATAAAGGTCAGTTAGATGATCTTGCTGCCAAGCAAAATGCAACTGATGATGCTGCAGTGAAATACGATGATGCCAAAACCAAAGATAAAGTTACCTTAAAAGGTAAGGATGGTACGGTTTTAGATAACGTGAAAGCTGGCAACATTTCATCGACTTCAAAAGAAGCAGTAAATGGTAGCCAGATTCATAATATTTCAAACAGTATTAAAAATAGCATTGGTGGAAATACAGTTGTAAATCCAGACGGTAGCCTGACGACCAATAACATTGGCGGCACGGGTAAAAACAACATCAATGATGCAATTAACGAAGTAAAAAATACTGCAACTAAAGCAAAAACAACTGTAACTGAAGGCGATAATGTCGTTGTAAAAGAAACTGTTAATAAAGATGGCAGTACTAACTACGAAGTATCGACTAAAAAAGATCTGACATTAAACAGCGTAACTTCAGGCGATAGCGTACTTACTAATAATGGCTTAACTATTAAAGAAGGTCCAAGCATTACTAAAGACGGTATAAATGCTGGTGGTAAACAAGTTACCAATGTGGCAGATGGTGTAAATGCTAAAGATGCAGTGAATGTTGATCAGCTAACTAAAATCAAAGACAGCTTAAATGGCAAGATCACTGATACCAACACCAAGCTGGACACGACTAAAGATCAGTTAACGACTCAGATTAACGATACTAAAACTGAGTTAAACAACACGAT
>NZ_ALOW01000001.1:0-536 GCF_000292385.1 Acinetobacter sp. GG2 | reverse complement strand
GCACCGAATGCACCGGTATTGAATCCGATCAATGCAACAGATCCAGTGACAGGGACAGCAGAAGCGGGTTCTACGGTTAAGGTGACCTTCCCGGATGGCACGACAGCAACTGTTGTTGCAGGCCCAGATGGGAAATGGACAGTACCAAATCCAGGTGATTTGACAGATGGTCAAACAGTGACTGCAACTGCGACAGACCCGGCAGGCAATACCTCATTGCCAGGTACGGGCGTGGTTTCAGCAGACATCACTGCACCAGTGGTGGCTTTGGATGATGTGCTCACCAATGACAACACACCAGTGTTAACGGGTACGGTGAACGACCCGACAGCGACGGTGGTGGTGACTGTCGATGGTGTGAACTATACAGCGACCAACAATGGTAATGGTACCTGGACACTGGCAGACAATACGCTTCCAGCATTAACAGACGGTCCGCATACCGTGACTGTGACTGCCACTGATCCAGCAGGTAATGTGGGTACAGATACAGCGGTATTGACGATTGATACCACTGCACCGAATGCACCGGTATT